>JAAZBA010000188.1 GCA_012514045.1 Clostridiales bacterium
ACATGCCTATCTGGTTTGCCAAAATGTCCCGCACCGCGTTTGATACCTCCTGGACGCATATGTCAGCCATGAGGCGCTTATCCTCCTCACCGGAGGACACACGGTACTCGTCGTACTCCTCGGGATTCATATCCTTTGCCCATATAAATTTCACGTCTCCGGACTTGGTGGAGGGTAGCTTAAGTCTGAGGATCATGCGGTCGATGATCTCCTCAACTCTTGGACCTACCCGCATGATGCCCCAGGCAGAGGCTACACGCTTCATCAGAAGGTCGCGGCTTATGGGAGCTTCCACCCTTACTACATAATCCACATACCTCCTGACATCTGCCTCCGCGAGATAGAACTCAACGGGCTCGGTCTTTCTGTTTCTGAGAAAGCTCCGCTCCCTGGCGGCGCAGACATACACTTTCCTGAACCGGCTGCGTGTATCGTCCCTTTTTTCAAACTTCAGCTCATTTTTCCCATTTTGGGTGTTTTCCGGTAAGTTATCTTCATTTCTCGACTCCTTCGCCTGGCTGACCGCAAGCTCTATGGCGTCAAGTTCTCTGTCCGGATTTTCAAGGTAGTCCAATGTCCATACCCTGTGGATATTCCAGCCCAGGGATTCAAGCACGCCCGGCTGAAGCACGTTTCTGTCCCGGGCGGTTTCGCCGCTGCGGTAAACGGCGCCGTCGCAGATCACTCCGAGGATATATTCATTCTCGCATTCATCGTTTACAATACCTATATCCACCTTGTATTCCGAGCAGCCTACGCCGCATCTGACTTTATAGCCCCGGGCGGCAAGTTCCTCGGCGATGATTTTTTCAAGGCCTCTCCTCTCGTCACCCCTGCTTCCCCGCACGAGAGAGGTATATTTGCCCCGGCGGGCGAACTCAAGGAAGCCACGAAGCCCCGCCGCTCCCGCGGAGGAGGTCTTCGACAGGTCGATGTCCTCGGGATTGATGGTGGAGTACACCACCATCTCCTTTCTTGCTCTGGAGATAGCCACATTCAGCCTTCGCCAGCCTCCCTCACGGTTTAGGGGTCCGAAATTCAGGGTGATCTTTCCCCGCTTGTCGGGACCGTAGCCGACGCTGAAGAGTATGACATCTCTTTCATCTCCCTGCACGTTCTCAAGGTTCTTTATGAAGATGGGCTCACTGTGGCGGTTGTTTATCTCCTCAAGCTCCGGCTCGGCACGGAATACCTCCATCAGCAGGTCGTCAATCAAATTCTGCTGCTGGGAGTTGAAGGTCACAACGCCTATGGAGTCATTTCTCAGGCTCTCGTCTTTATAGCGCCGGACGATCTCCGATACTACAGCCTCGGCCTCAGCCCGGTTGACCTTTTCTCCGCCGCGGTCGTAAACACCGTCCACATGCACATGCTTTACCATTGATACCATGTCATTAGGCGAGGGGAATGTATACAATCTGTTATCATAGTAGTGCATATTGCTGAAAGCAATCAAACTTTCGTGCCTTGAACGGTAATGCCAGCGCAGATGCTCCGAAGGGAGGGGAAGGGCGAGGCAATCGTCCAGCAGGCTTTCAAGGTCCTGCATATCCACCTCATCGTCGATATGGGTGCTCATAAAGAAGGTCGTGGGAGGCAGCTGCTTCGGGTCGCCCACGATTATGGCGTCCTCTCCCCTGGCAATGGCGCCCACTGCCTCGCTGGTGGGAAGCTGGGAAGCCTCGTCGAATATGATAAGGTCGAATTTCGGGAACGCGGGGTCGATATACTGGGCTACGGAGATGGGGCTCATGAGCATGCAGGGGCAGAGCCTTCGAAGAAGCGAGGGTATGCTCTCGAAGAGCCTTCTTATGCTCATCATCCGCCCTCCGCTTTTGATGGCGCGCCGGAGGATGCCGATCTCCGAGGAGGCGGCGCCTATAGTGTTCGATGAGGGCACTCTGGCGGAAAGCCTTGACACAAGCTCGTATATGGTGAGTTCCTCAAACTCCGTCAGCAGCTCTCCGAACCACTTTATTGTTTCGCTGAACTGTGAACCTCTGAAAGAGCGAAGCGCTTCGCTTTCCGATATGCTTCCGGAAACGCAGGCCTTGGCGAACGCGCAGTCGAAGGCGGGGGGCAAATCTTCGGCTGTGACGCGGCCCGCTTCCAGAGCGTCAATCACTTCTCCTATACCATGCTTTATCGCGTTGTCCCGGGAGCGCAGATAGTCGGCATAGGGGGACAGCTCACCTAAAGAACCGAGCCACAGCTCCGTGGTTTCCGTCATTTCCCGTATCCAGAAGTCAAAATCTTCTGTGGCATCCATATCAAAGGCATAGCGGGATCTCATTTCCTCCGCCCTGTCAAGCACGTTGTTAAGTAGGACAAGATATTCTTCTATATCTTCCCTGCCCACTATTTTAAGACAGGCGCGTAAGCATTTGTCTCTCTGTTCACCGGCGCAGTTCTCCGCCGCCTCTCTGAGGAAAGAAACGGAGGAATAGATTTTCCGTATTGCGTCGGTTTCGGTTTTGTCGCCGTTCCAGTGGAGACCGAAGAGATACGACATTGTTTCCCTCTCCGATTCCACCGCGTTTGCGAGTTCAAGCCGGCGGGAGAGAAGGTCATAAAATGATTCTATATTGTCATCATCTATTTCCGCCGTACCCTTGGAGTAGGAGCGCAGCTCTTTGCGCAGCTTTGATTTGTCGAGCGCTTTCTTTAAAAACCAGCTCTGCTCCGCTTCCCGCCTCCGTCTGACAGCGGAAAGGATGTCGTAGGAGAACACATCCCGGGAAAAGTCGGTGAGAAGTGATTCTTCAAGGCTGTTTTTCTCGTCAATAAGGAAAATCGCACTGTTTGTCCTCTCCTCAAGTCCTTCCCTGTCCCGCTCAAGGAGAATACCCTCGGGGATTGCGCTGCAATTGAGGAAAGCGCGGCAGAGGATCGAAAGAGAGCGAAGCGCAGGGAGATTTTCCCCGCTTTGAAGGGAAAACAGCTTTGTCGCCCGTTCCTCTGAGGAGGAAAGCGCCTCAAGGGACTGACGGAAAAGAACAATATCCCGGGAAAGCTTATCGGACATGCCGAAGGAGTAGTCTCTGATGCCGAGGAGTCTCAGAGGGTGATTTTTAACGTCGGAGCACCGCAGAGCGGATACCCTGAGCCTTGATACAACGGCCCGGAGGTTTGAAAGGCTTGAAAAGTCCGCGCTCTCCGGGAAATCCTCCCGCAGAGTTATCATGTTGTCAAAATCTATGTTTGTCTCATAAAGCGTTATGGCGTCGTAAAGGGACATGCCGTAGCTTTGAAGTTTGTGGAGCTCCGAAACAAAGACGTTCAGTTCCTTTCTTGTTTCGTTTATCCTTTCCGCCGTACTTTCATATTCATCGGGGGACTTTATTCTCCCCACCTCAAGCGTTCTTTCGAGCTGGGAGAGGACCTCCTTCTTTCTTGCCTTGTTGGAATGAAGCTCAAGGCAGAAGGGGTCAAGGCCTATATTGGCAAGCCGGTTCTGTACCACCGTGAGGGCGGCCATCTTTTCCGCCACAAACAGCACGCTTTTGCCCTGATACAATGCGTTCGCTATCATATTGGTGATGGTCTGGGATTTGCCTGTGCCGGGAGGTCCGTGGAGCACAAAGCTCTTTCCCGCGGCGGCGGAGTAAATCGCCCGAAGCTGGGACGCGTCCGCAGACAGAGGCACTGCCATGGAGGAGGGGTAGATCAGCTCGTCGAGGGACACACCCTCCTCTTCCTCTTCCTGCTGCAGGATCATTTGACCTTCCACAAGGCCTTTTACCACAGGGCTCTTCGCCAGCTCCGCGCCTCTTGTGTGGATATCGTTCCACATGATGAAGCGGCCGAAGGAGAAAAGCCCCAGAAACGCCAGCTCCTCAATATCCCAGCGGCGCCGGTTCATTACCGCTCTGCGTATGATGTTGAGCACAAGCTTGACGTCCACGCCGCTGGAGTCGGTGGGCAGGGGGTCGAGCCCCTCAGCTTCGATTCCGAAATCAACTCTCAGAAGCTCCAGAAGCGTCACATTTATTCTCGGTTCTTCGTCGCGGGCTCTGAGGAGGTATTCCCTTGTCTGCACCTTGCGTACAACCTCCACCGGTATAAGGACTATCGGGGCGTATCTGGCTTTTTCGCTGGAATCTGATTCATACCAGCGCAGGAAGCCCAGCGCGAGGAAGAGGGTGTTGGCGCCGTTTTCCTCTATGCTCAGCTTTGCCTGACGGTGGATATTCTTTATTGAATTCTCCAGCTCCCGCTCATCAAGGTAGGTGCGCAGGCGGCGGTGCTTCAGCTCATTATCGGCAAGATTCATAGCGTCAGGATTGTTCCTGACGAAAAGCTTTTCGCTGCGCTCCATGTCTTCCCAGTCTGTGGGACGGGGAAGTATATTTAAGGTCTCCCCGTCGGCGAGACGATCCTCGATAAGCTCCAGGTCGGAGCACATGAGCTGGAGGGTGTTCTTTGTGCTTCTGAAGGACAGAAGAGTGTTCCGAAGGCTTAAATCCAGGAGATTTCTCTCCCAGAGACGCTGACGGGGGGATATCGTTTCGGATTCTATAATCTCAGGCGATTCGGCGTCCGTGTCATCTGAAATAAGCTCCGGCGGCTGTACATCAGAGTAAGTAGCGTCGGTGTCATCACCGGAATCTTCCTCAAGCGCCAGGGGCATGGGTCTGAAGCCTCCCGACCGCGCCCGTCTCACGTCCACGGCATAGGAGAAATCTGTCATTTCCTCAAGCTCCTGCCTTGCCTTTGACACGGCGGAGTCGAAGGACTCTTCCCCCATCATAAAAGTGCTCTCCACCGGAAGAATCTCATCTATCCCCGGGGCGACGCGCTTTGTGATTGAAGTTAAATCATCAATCACCGATTCAGAAAAAGAGGAGTCCTCAAGCCAGCAGGCGCAAAAGGTGTGTCCGGAAGTCACAATGATTATGGGATTTAGGCTTGCCGCCTCAAGACAGGCGCAGTAAAGCAGCGTCATGTCCAGACAATTCGCCACTCTGCCCTTCGCTATGTCGTCCGGGAGCCGCAGCCGCTGATAAGACTTGGTAAAATTCGGGGGCATAAGGCTGTATGTTATGTCAAGGGAAGAAATCGCGGCGTATATGGCTGCCATGGTGAGCCTTATATCGTTGGGATTCTTTGTGGTATAGCCGGCGAAGGAGGCGTGACCGGTCCACTTTTTCATATATTCCGCCGCGCCCCGGATTATGGAGGCCACAACGGGATGATTCGGCATAACAAACGCAGTGACAATTTCAGGCATTGACCGGGAGAGAGACCAATCGCCGCAGGTGAGGAGTTCTACCGGGAATTCCTTTTTCTCCACCGTCTCGTCCTCTGATGTGACTGTGAAGGCAAGGGTTCCCGTAAGCCGCTCTGTGAGGGAATAGAGATAGCTCCCCCGAAGTGGCATGGATATATCGGTTACCTCGATAAAATCGTCCTTCTGAAGATCCCCCAGGGCACAAACGTAGGACGAGGAAAATTCCGGCTCCGCGTCAATTCTCAGGGTCAGGGAAGAAAGATCCCTGCCGGAAACGTTTTTTGCAAGCACTCTCCTCACAAGGGGCACATAATTGGAATGGGTGGCAAAGCTGACGCAGGGCATAACCGTAACCTCAAGGGATACGGCGCTTTGTTCTACTGTTTCTTTCTCCAAGGATATAAGCCTCCGTTAAAAATATATACGTAATAAATTATACCACTGTTTTGCAGACAAAAAAAGTCTGCAGGACTCGATTTAACAAAGAATCCTACAGATTTTATCACATTTGTAATACTTAGTCTTTAAGAATGACGTTGCGGATGATATCCGCCACACCGCCTTCGGCGCAGGTGAGCCTCGTTGGGGTAATTCCACGCTCTATATGTGCCGCGGAACCCAAAAGGGCATAGCCGTGAGCTGCGTTTCCCAGCATTTCGTAGTCGTTGTCCTCGTCTCCGAAGGTATAGATGTTCTCCTCGGGGATACGGTACTTTTCCGCCACACTTTTTACCGCCAGCCATTTGTTCGCGGAGGCGTGATTCAGTATGGTGCGGATCCCTCTGGTGAAATTTGAGAAGGTATAATGGAAGATAAACCCATAGCTGTCGAGGATCTTTTCAACCTCACGCCTGATCTCCTCTGTGGGGGAGTATATAACAAGCCTGTGGGCGGACATTACAGGGACATTTTCCAGCGTTATCCTCTTTGTGCTGCACAGCCGCTCTTTCTCCTTGAAATATGGTGTAAAGGGCAGGCGTACAGTGTAAAAGTCGTTGCCGTCTTCAATATAGAAATCGATTATCCCAAGAGGGAGCACCTTTGAGAGAAGGTCGCGGACAAAGTCTTGTCCAAGCTTTATCTCCTCGAAGACAAATCTCCCTGTGGGGTCGTTTATCATGGCGCCGTTAAAATTGCAAACGGGGGTATCAAGCTTCATAGCCTTGTAAACCCAGTCTGTCATGGCGGGGGCTCTGGCGGAGGCCATAACCACCTTGTGGCCTCTCTTTGAGGCCTCTTTAACCGTCTCAACGGTGCCCGGAGCGATCTCATCTATTTTAAGCAGCATCGTACCGTCCAGGTCAAAGGCTATAAGATATTTATCCATTTGTCTCTCCTGTGGTCTGTTCTTCTTCCGTCTCCGGAGGCAGATCGTTTATCTCCACCGATACCTCCGGAACGGCGCGGGGATTGAAGTCTGGGGGTTCTCCTTTTGTCTCCACATAGGTGGGGTCTTTTGAAACGGTTTCCTCTTCCTTTGATTTCCGCTCTCCTGTAATCGGGGTCAGATCAAGCTGTACGCCATCGGGGGTGAACACCAAAAACTCCGAGGTTGCCACGACAAGCGCAACGGCAATAAGGGCGAGCACAATCAGTACCGCAGCGGTCTTCCCGCCCCTCTTTTTGCCCTTATAGCTTTGTTCGTAGCCGTGTAAGCTCATTTATACTTCCTTCGCAACCCTGATAATCCCTCTGGGACATACGCTTACGCAGTCGCCGCAGCCGACACACAGCGAATAGTCTATCCGGGCAAGATTATCCTTTACTATTATCGCTTCGTGGGCGCACTTCTTGACGCAGAGCAAACAGCCTATGCAGCCGTAGTCGCAAACTGTTCTCGTTATGTTTCCCCTGTCTCTGGAAGAACAGCTCACGCTGTATACGCTTTCCTCGGGTATAATCTCAATTATCTTTCTGGGGCAGGCTCCGGCGCACAAACCGCAGCCGGTGCATTTCTCCCTGTCCACCACCGCGTGACCTCTTTCGATCCTGATAGCTCCGAACCCGCAGGCTTTTATGCAGTCGCCGAAGCCGAGACAGGCGAAGGTACACTCCGTTGGACCGCCGCCTACCCTTGCCGCGGCATAGCAGGACTCCACTCCCACATATTGGAACCGGCGGAGTATGGCGTCGCCTCCGGAGCAGTTGACATGGGCTACCACCTTTTTTCTTGTGTCCACAGCCACTCCCAGTATCTCCGAGATCTGATTTATCAGCTGTTCTCCCCCAACGGGACAGCCGGAGGGACTGACGTCGCCGTTTATAACGGCGGAAGCAAAGGCATTGCAGCCCGCGAATCCGCAGGCTCCGCAGTTGGCGCCGGGGAGGATCTCACTTATTTTTTCAAGCCGCTCATCTGTCTCAATTGCAAGCACCTTTGAAGCAACCGCCAGAAGGATACCCAGCACAAGACCGATCGACCCGAGGGCAATTGTCGCAGCTAAAATGTTATTCATCTCTCCGCCTCCTTACCATACATGCAGCCCCTGGAAGCCCATGAACGCCATTGACAGCAGCGCCGCCGTTATCAAAGCGATGGGGAAGCCGTCGAAGCATTTGGGATAGTCCGAAAACTCCAGCCGCTCACGCACAGAGGCGAACATCGTTATGGCCAGCATAAATCCCACGCCCGCCATGACGCCGTAGATTACGCTTCCGATGAAGTTGAGGTTGTTTTCAACGTTGAGAATCGCCACGCCGAGAACGGCGCAGTTAGTGGTGATAAGCGGCAGGTAGATGCCCAGCGCCTGATACAGCGCCGGCACCGACTTCTGCAGGAACATCTCAACCAGCTGGACCAGCGCGGCGATGACCAGAATAAACGCCAGCGTCCGCATGTACTCCAGCCCGAATCTCACAAGAATGAACTCGTTTACCGCATAGCAACAGGCGGAGGCCACGCCCATGACGAATACAACCGCCATGCCCATTCCCGCCGCGGTGTTTACTTTCTTTGATACCCCGAGGAAGGGGCAGATGCCCAGGAACTTGATGAAGATAAAGTTCTCAATCAGAACCGCCGTAAGGGACAGCCTGAGAATATCGGTAAATGTCATTTAAGCGTCCTCCTTGCCACGGGATTTTAGCTTCTGTACTCCCGCTATCAGCAGACCCAGCGTAATGAATCCTCCCGGCGGCAGCCTGAGGATCGCCACCGGCTCGAAGGAATCACCGAAGAGCTCGTAGCCGTAAAGGGCACCGCTGCCAAGCACTTCCCGGACTACGGCCATGGCGCTCAGGGCAAGGGTAAACCCCAAGCCCATCCCTATGCCGTCAAGGAAGCTTCGCCATACGTTGTTTTTCGAGGCGAAAGCCTCTGCTCTGGCGAGGATAATGCAGTTTACAACGATAAGAGGAATAAAAATTCCCAGCTCCTTTGTAAGCTGCGGCAGATAGCCCTGCATAAGCAAGTCGATTATGGTGACGAATCCGGCTATGATAACCACATACGCGGCGATTCTGATCCTCTGGGGGATGAGTTTTCGCAGCAGAGAGATTACCACGTTGGAGCCGGCAAGCACCGCCGTGGTGGCAAGTCCCATGCCGATGCCGTTTTCAAGGGAAGTGCTCACCGCCATGGTGGAGCACATGCCCAGAAGCTGCACAAGGGTGGGGTTATTGTCTATAATACCGAAGAATATGAGATTTAAATCATTTTTCTTTTTTTCCATATTGTCACCCTTCTCCTTTCTACCTGGTAAGCAGCTGCGCGGAGCGCAGGGCGTCGTTTATGCCTTTCGTTACAGCGTTAGAGGTTATCGTGGCGCCGGCGATGGCGAACACCTGATTGTCAGAGGGATTACCGCTTTTGATTACCTCAAGCTCCCCGGATTTCCAGGTGAACTGACCTATAAAGCTCTCCTCTGAGGCATTGGCTCCCATGCCGGCGGTTTCCGACATGGAGGTTATGACGGCGCCCGTCGTGTAACCGGAGTCGTCAACGCCCACAACCATTTCAATGTCGCCGCCGAAGCCTTTCACAGTGACTCCAAAGACGAATCCATGCTCCGTTTCGTAAACAGTTTTCACCGACTCGCCCATGCCCTCGATAGCCAGAGCGTCTTCGGTGATATCCGTAAACTCATGAGCCGACGGCATTACCGACTGCATGGCTTCGTGCTGGGTTTCGGTTTTGAGAGCCGCTATTTTATCCTTTGTCAATGCGTTTACCGCTCCAAGCAGCAGCGCCACTATTGCCGTTATCAAAAACAGCGTTACGGCGAGACGGATAAATTCCTTATCTATGAGTTTAGCCTTACTCACGACGACTCACCGTCCTTCTTTTTGGATTTCGCTTTGAAATAGTTTTCTATTTTCTCAAACCGCTTTGTACCATAGCGGGGAGGCTTGAAAGCCATGTCTATGGCCCACACAAGAGCGTTCATTATGAGGATCGAGAAGCTGACGCCCTCGGAGTAGGCTCCGAAATATCTGATGAATATGGTGAGCAATCCGCAGCCGATGCCGTAGACGTACTGACCTCCGATCGTGACGGGGGAAGTGGTGTAGTCGGTGGCCATGAATATGGCTCCCAGCATAAGTCCGCCGCCCAGGAGCTGTAAGCCCATCCAGGTCAGGTTGTCAAGCCCTGCTCCCGGGGACAGAACGGATACAATCGCCACGGAAGCCAAATATGTAAGAGGGATTCTGGGGGAGATCACCCGTCTTGCCACAAGGTAGACGCCTCCGGCGATGAGCGCAAGAGCGCTTGTCTCGCCGATACAGCCTCCCGTATTCCCAAGCAGCATGTCCATAAGGTTTATGCCGGATATGGCGCCCCCCGCCTTTACTATGCCCATGGGGGTGGCTGTGACCACCGCGTCAACCCGAGACAACAAAGGCATGGCGCTGTGCGGAGCTGTGAAGTTCGACATGTGCACCGGCCAGGACAAGAACAGAAACACCCTCGCCGCCAGCGCGGGGTTGAATACGTTTTTTCCTATGCCGCCGTAGAGCTGTTTCACTATGACGATGGCGAAGAAGGAGCCGATGACAGGAATCCAGATGGGCACCGCTACCGGGAGATTGTAGGCAAGCAGAACTCCCGTGACAGCCGCCGACAGATCCCCGACAGGCTGTGGTCTCTTTATAAGGCGGCAATAGAGATATTCAAACAGCACACAGGAGCAGACTGCGACAATTGTCAGCATAAAGGCTCTCGCCCCGAAAGTATACACAGACAAGACCAATGCCGGAAGCATGGCGATTAAAACGTCGAGCATTATGCTTCGTGTGGAATCCTCGCTCCTGACATGAGGCGAGGAGGTCATGATAAATCTCTTGTCCATAAGCTATTTCTTTCTCCTCTCCATGACTTTTCCCTTCGCCACACGGAACATCTGGGTCAGATGAAGGCTTCCGGGGCATTCAAACGTACACGCGCCGCATTCCATGCAGTCATTGACGTGGAGACGGTCACACTCCTCATAGTTGTCCTTGGAGGCGTAAAGATACATGTATGTGGGCAAAAGTCTCATGGGACACACCTGCACGCATCTGCCGCAGCGGATGCACTTGGGCTCCTCTACTCTTCTGTCCTCGTTGGCGGCGAAAGCCAGAAGGGCGTTGGTGCCCTTTATTACCGGTACGTCCAGAGAGAACTGACTCAGTCCCATCATGGGACCTCCCATGATAATCTTCTGAGGCTCTTCTATAAAACCTCCCGCCGCTTCGATAAGATATTTTAACGGCGTGCCGACTCTGACCTTGAGGTTTTTCGGTTGAGCTACAGCCGAGCCGGCTACGGTGACGACCCTTCTTACTACAGGCCTGCCCTGCACGATAGCTCTGTATATAGCGGCGGTTGTCTCCACGTTGAGCACCAGGCAGCCCGCGTTGACGGGAAGCGCTCCCGGAGGCACCTCTCTGCCGGTAACAGACTTGATTAGCTGCTTTTCCGAACCCTGGGGGTATTTCGTCTTGAGGGTAGCGACCTGCATTCGGCTGTCCTTCTCGATCGCCTTACTTATCGCTTCAATGGCGTCAGGCTTGTTGGACTCGATGGCGATCAGACAGCTCGCTTCGGGGAACATTTTCAGAAGGATCTTTGCCCCTCCCACGATCTCCTTTGTGTTCTCCAGCATACAGCGGTGATCGGAGGAGATGTAGGGCTCGCACTCAGCCCCGTTAATGATGAGGGTGTCCACTTTGCCAATCGCGGAGCGGATTTTAACCTGTGTGGGGAAAGCGGCGCCGCCGTGACCTACGATACCCGCTTCACGGACGAATCCCGTAAGCGCATCAGCAGACATAGACTCCCAATCATCCTGTGGTTCAAGGTCGTAAAGTTCATCCTTGCCGTCGTTTTCGATGAAAACCGCCATGGATTGAGAACCGGAAGGGTGTAGGGTCATGGCGATACGCTTTACGGCGCCGGATACGGAGGCGTGAATCGGTGCGGACACAAAGGCGGAGGAATCGCCTATCTTCTGCCCCAGCCTTACATAGTCCCCAACTTTCACAATAGGCTCACAGGGGACGCCTATGTGCATCGACATGGGGATTACAACCTCATCGGGAGGCGGGAGCGTTTCAATGGCCGCGCACGAGGTCTCACGCTTATGAGGCTCGGGGTGTATTCCACCCCTGAACGAATAGCTCATAATAAATCTCACTTTCCTTGCTCGATAATAATCTGTATATTATTATACGATAAACAGACCCACGTTTTCAAGTGTTTTTTATATATTATGCAAAATCTTAACAGGGGTATGCCCCCGAGATGGCATTATCACAAGATATTGACATAGCCGGGGAGATTATATATAATAAAACCGTAAAAAATATAACGCCGGGGAGAAAATGCGGTGGAGCGGGAATATAAATTTGAGCTAAAAGATCCGGAAGTTATCAATGAAATCCTCAGTGATAAAGTTATCCTGTCATATGCAGTCGGAGAAGTCCGGGAGCGGCTTCACAGAGCGGTCTATTTTGACACTGATGACGATTTTCTGTCCCATAACGGAATAATGCTGCGCCTGAGAAGAGAGGAGCACGACGAAATCGCTGTCTCTGTTCTGTGCATGAAAATTGAGGGCAAAATAAACCCCGACAGCTTGAAAGAACGGCATGAGCATGAGGCTATCCTGCCGGAGGCAACGGAGGAGCTGCCGGGAAGTTATCCGGAGCTTCTGCGGAGCGTTGGGGCGCCGGAGGCCGCGCTGTCGCTTCTCAAAGGACTGACCATTAAGCTGCGGGGCTTTGTCCGCTACAGTAGAAAGCTCCTTACTCTTGACATTGAGAGCTCGCGGTGTGAGCTTTCGCTTGACAGCGGTGTATTTCCGGCGGGGAAAGAATTTTATGAGCTGGAGATAGAATACGTTTCCGGAGATATTGAAAAAATGAAATCTCTCGCAGAATACTGCAGGGGGAAATTTGGTCTCCATATCCAGCCTATGTCAAAGAGGGCAAGAAGCCGGATCTAAATCTTTGCCGGGCTTCTTTTTGAGTAGCCGCAGCGGGCGCAAAGCGCCTCCACCGCTTTTCTTCGGGAAAAACCCTCGTATATGGCTCTTGCCCTGGGGGATTCGATGATATCGGCGAAGCTCTCTGAATATATGTTGCCCAGAGGGATGTTGCCGTCGCTGTCAAGGCAGCAGGGCACCACGGTGCCGTCGGACAGGATGCCCACATGGGTACGCAGCGCCCGGCAGAAAATGTCCCTGTTTTCGCTCTCCCCCATAATCGGCCAGACAAATTCGTCTTCGGAGTTGAGGTATGTATTTTCCCAAAGCTTCAAGGCTCCGCCGGTTGCGTAGCGGGAGGGCGCGGAAAGAAAATCCTCCCCTGTCTTGCCATAGTGGTAGAGGATCTGAGACACATTTGCGTTTTCTCTGCCTGTCCATACGCGGAATGATATCCTCGGCAGGGCGTTTTTTCTTGAGTCGGCGAACCGAAGGAGTGTTTCAATATACCCTTCGCTGAATGTCTCGTTCTCCCATGAGGAATGAACGGAGAAATTTAGCTGCCTGACGCAGGGGTGGCGCAGGAGTATGTCACCCTTTTCGCCTATAAGGGTGCCGTTTGTGGTTATGTTTGTTATAAAACCTGTCTCGTCAAGAATCCCCAGAAGCTCGTCCAAGCGGGGATGGCACAGAGGCTCACCCACGACATGCGGGTATATGTATCTTGTGAAGGGGTAGATTTCGCCGAGTATATGGCGGAATTCCCCCGGAGTGACCGCTCTCGGCGGTCTTTTTGTTTTCGGGCACATGCGGCAGGAGAGATTGCATACGTTTGTTATCTCCACATATATCTGCCGGAAGCGCAGCTCATCGTGCTCCGTCTTCATCTTCCCGCCAGCCTCCGCAGCCTTTCCCGAAGGCTCCGCCTCAGACACGCGGTGCTTTCCCTGTCGATATACCAGCGTTCGCCCCGAAGGATCATAATGTCGCCGTCGGAGGGCCTGCCCTCAACCCGGGATATGTCCAGCGTCACCATATCTCCGTCAGCGGTTTCAGCGTAGATTATTTCCCCTTCGATCCTGTCCACAGTAAGCTTTTCCATTTTCAGCGCTCCGTTTTAAAACGAATATCGTTTCCGTCGGTCTTTATAACGATGGTGCCGTTGAGATCCGTGCGGTAAAGCTTGACGCCGTATTCTTTATATCGGTTGACAATTGTCTTTGCCGGCAGATTGCTTTTCGCGTTCTTTTCCACGGTGATGATGCCGTACTCCGGGCTCATGGCTTCGATAAACTCCCTGGAGGAGGCGGTCTTTGAGCCGTGATGTCCGATCTTTACAATGTCGCAGTCGATGTCATAGCCTGCCTCAAGAATCATTTTCTCGGGCTTTACCCCCATGTCGCCGGTAAATACCGCGGACACATTCCCAAAATCAATAATAAAGGCAATGGAGCAGTCGTTCATATCCTCAAACTCCATGCCCGGCGCAGGGGAGAGAAAAGTTATTTCCGCATCACCCAGCGTAATCTTATCGCCGGGGGCGGGAAATGTGAGCCTGATGTTTTTTTCTTCTATCTCGTCAAGCATCTTTACAAATGCGTTGGTTGTATGCTCCTTTTCGGGCATGAAAAATTCCCCTACGGTGAAGTTCCTCGGTATGAGTCTCATAGCGCCGATGTGGTCGGAGTGGGGATGAGTGGCTATTACATAGTCGAAGCGCCCGATACCCAGGGATTTTATATAGTCCACAACCTTTGCGCCCGTTTGATATTCTCCCGCGTCAACCAGCATGGCATGCTCGCCGCAGCGTATGATTATTGAGTCCGCCTGTCCTAAGTCCAGCACATGGACTTCAAGCAGAGTATTTTCGTTTGCCGGAGCATAAACCTTTTTCCCCGATATGTCGGAGCCGAATACTTCCTCCCACATGCCGTGGAGGTCTGTCTCCAGCACTCCCGTAAAGAGCAGCGCCGCCACCAGCGCGACACCGATTATCGCAAGTATAAGTCTCGTTTTCCGCGGCAGATGGCTCAATAGGTGCTCTGCAGGCTTATTTTCTTGCGTTCCCCGGCGATTTTTTCTTTTTGGATCTCTATGGTTATACATTTTTTGTTCTGCTTTGTCCTTTTTCAGATTATCGGAAGGGACGGCATTTCCCCGTACATAATAACACATAAGGGGTACGTTTGCAAATTGTTTTCGAAAAAAACAAAATTGTTGTCGGTTTGTTATTGTGTTTTTTTCTGTTATGTTCTATAATATATAAGTATAAATGATAAACGCTTTATTTAGTAGACATGGGAGAAACAAATGGGAAAGAAAAAGAGGAAAAATAAAGTCGGTTCAGGCGTCATATTTCTGAGAGCTCTCCTGGCGTCTGTAATTGTAATACTGATAGTATTCATCGGCGTGTTCGCCTATGCCGGAACCATCCTATACAAACAGGAGGGCTGCTACCCCGGGGTAAAGGTCGAGGGCATAGATGTGGAGGGCATGACAAAAAGTGAGATCAGCGCCATGCTGGAGGATCGTACAGACGAGATCCTCGACTCCAAGAAGGTAGAGATCGAGCTTGACGGCAAAGTTACCGTTGTGACCTC
>JAAZBA010000030.1 GCA_012514045.1 Clostridiales bacterium
AGAACCCAAGAAGGAAGAGCCGAAAAAGGAAGAAAAGAAAGAAGAAGCTCCTGCTGAAGAGAAATCCATCTACAACGAGACAGGATATCCCATCATGAACGAGCTCACTACCTTTACCGCCTACAACAGCTGGGATACAAACTGCAGCGAATGGGGCGATAATCAGGCAATATTCCGCGTAATGCGTGACCTGACGAACATCGATTGGGAGTTCTCCAATATCCCCGCTGCGGAGTATTCAACAAAGCTGAACCTTGAATTTGCCGCCGGCATCTATTACGATTTTTATCCATCCGGAACCTCAAATGAGATTATCTACAACTACGGTATAAAGGGCGGTATGCTCTATGAGTTCTCCGATAAACTTGAAAAGGTTATGCCAAACCTTTGGTCTTTGAGGGATGAGTATCCTGATATGATGAAAATTATCTCGGAGAACAATGGGAGCATCTACACAGTACCGGCAATATGCTACACAGCTACAGCCGGCGCCGGAAACGTGTACGTCCGTACCGACTATCTGACTGAAGCGGGATTCGACCGTGAGCCTGCTACCGTTGACGAGTTCTATGATGTGCTCGTAGGCATGCAGGAGACCGTAGGTCAGCGCATCGACGGCTTTATTCCCTACCTCCCCTACTCGGTTGGTCAAATCAACCGCGACAACGAGATGTTCATCTTCGCTGCCTTAGGTGACTATTCAAATACCGGTTTCAATCTTGACGAAAACGGCAAGGTCATATACGCCGGCGCTACCGAGCAGATGCGCCGCTATTTCGAATTCATGAGCAAGATCTACAAAGAGAAGCTGTTTAACAATGAAGCCTACACAATGGAGCCCGCCACAGCCCTTGCTATGATCCAGGCAGGTCAGACCGGTGTCACAACTTATGGAACGGTTATTTCTATGGATTCTTTCCCCTCCGGCAACTATGATGTATCCCTCATGGCTCCTCTAACCTCCGAGTACAGCAATGTTCAGAAGGTCGACGCCCAGATGCCGGTTTCAAAACCAGGCCGCTGTATCTCCGTTCAGTGTGAGTACCCTGAAGCAATTCTTCGTTGGTGCGATATTCTCTATTCAGAAGAGGAAGTCGCGCCTGGATTGAACTCGACGTCCATGTTCCTCGGCATTAGAGGTGAGACCTGGGACTACACGGATGATTCCAAGAATTATTACAAACGTCTCGCTCCTGAAGGCACAGAAAACGTAAACGTATGGATTATTTCATACGGCGCGCCTCAAATTCATTTCGGTTTGAATTTTCTTGCTGTTGATAACGGCTCTGCGCCCGGACAGAAAACAAAAGCCTTGGGATATCTTGAGAAGCATCTCCCCTACGAAGTGGAACCCTTCCCCGCTAAATACTTCGTATTTGACGATGCCGATACAGAGCGCTACCAGAACCTCTGGACAGATATAGGTCCATATATTGATGAGATGAAGGCCAAGTTTATCTCCTGTGTTGAGAGCGTTGATAACTTCGACAAGTATGTTGAAACACTTGACAAGATGAAGCTTAATGAAGTATGCGAGATTATGCAGAGAGGATATGATAAATTTAAAGGCTGATCCCCTAATACAAGATCATAAGGCGTAATACCATAATAAAATAAATAATAAATAAGGAGGCAAAGTCAATGAAAAGATTACTTACCCTGCTGATAGCCGCGATGATGCTATTAAGCCTTTTTGCTGGCTGTGCCAAGACGAAGACATCCTCGTCTGACACATCCTCAACCGCCTCGGTTGAGACTAAGAAAGAAGAACCCAAGAAAGAAGAACCCAAGAAAGAAGAACCCAAGAAGGAAGAAACTAAGAAAGAAGAGCCAAAGAAAGAAGAAAAGAAGGAAGAAGCTCCTGTTGAAGAGAAATCCATCTACAACGAGACAGGATATCCCATCATGAACGAGCTTACCACCTTCACAGCCTACAACAGCTGGGAAACCGAAGCGGCTCCCTGGGGTGATGATCAGGCGATATTCCGCGCAATGCGTGACCTGACGAATATCGACTGGGAATTCTCCAACATTCCGTATACCGAGTATGAAACAAAGCTGAACCTCGAGTTCGCCGCCGGTATCTACTACGACTACTACCCCTCTTGGGCACCCGGCGAAATTCTCTACAACTACGGCGTAAAAGGCGGAGTGCTTTATGAGTTTTCCGACAAGATCAAGGACGTTATGCCGAACCTCTGGATGCTTCAAGAGACATATCCCGACATCCTGAAGATTGTTACCGAAAACGATGGCGGAATCTATACTGTGCCTGAGGTCTGCTATACAGCCACAGCCGGCACCGGCAACGTATACGTTCGTACCGACTATCTGGCTGAGGCAGGATTTGACCATGAGCCTACCACCGTTGACGAGTTCTATGATGTGCTCGTAGGCATGCAGAAGACCGTAGGTCAGCGCATCGACGGCTTTATCCCATACCTACCCTACTCGGTTGGTCAAATCAACCGCGACAACGAGATGTTCATTTTCGCTGCTTTGGGTGACTATGCAAACACCGGCTTCAACCTTGACGAAAACGGCAAGGTCATATACGCCGGCGCCACCGAGCAGATGCGCCGCTACTTTGAATTCATGAGCAAGATCTACAAAGAGAAGCTGTTTAATAACGAAGCCTACACAATGGAGCCCGCTACAGCCCTTGCTATGATCCAGTCAGGCCAGACAGGTGTTACAACATACGGAACGGTTATCTCCATGGATTCTTTCCCATCCGGCAACTATGATGTATCCCTCATGGCTCCTCTAACCTCCGAGTACAGCAATGTTCAAAAGATCGACGCCCAGATGCCGATTTCAAAATCCGGTCGCTGCATCTCTACTCAGTGCGAATACCCCGATGCAATACTCCGTTGGATTGACGTGCTCTACTCCCAGGAGGATGTAGCCCCCGGACTCAACGCCATCTCCATGTGGCTTGGTATCCGCGGCGAGACATGGGATTACACGGATGATACCAAAAAGTTCTACGCCCGTCTCGCTCCCGAGGGAACGGAGAACATAAACGTCTGGGTAGTATCCTATGCCGCTCCACAGACACACTACGGCCTCAACTTCACAGCTATAGCAGATGACGCTTCCGCAGGCCTTAAGGTCAAGGGTCTTGGCTACCTTGAAAAACACCTCCCCTACGAAGTGGAACCTTTCCCCTCTAGGTACTTTGTATTTAGCGATGCCGACACAGAGCGCTACCAGAATCTTTGGACAGATATCAGTGCATATATTGACGAGATGAAAGCCAAGTTCATATCCGGGGTTGAAAGCGTTGACAACTTTGACAAGTACGTTGAGACGCTTGACAAGATGATGATAGGTGAAGTCTGCGAAATCATGCAGAGAGGCTACGATGCCTTCATGGCTCAGTAATCAGAAACAGAAAATATTGGAGAAACGCCGGTCCGAAAGGGCCGGCGCTCTCATATGAGGGAGAAATTATGAAGCTTGATTCGTTTTACACCTACAATGAGCTTATGCAGGAGCTTGAAGAAATCGAAAAAGCGTATCCAAGGTATGCGAAGGTGCAGGAGCTTACGAAAAGCAGAGAGGGGAGAATGGTGCCGATAATTACGTTAGCCGATTTTTCCCTTTCCGATGCTTTGGAAAAGCCCGCCTATTACATGCAGGCGAATATCCACGCCCAGGAGCCATGCGGCACCAACGTGGCAATGTACTTTATCTATGAAGCGCTGAAAAGCCCGGGAAAGCTCTCCCGTCATATATACTATATTGTACCGAGAATCAATCCCGACGGAGCGGAGCGGGCAATAACAAAGCGTGATAACAATATAAGAAGCTGCCTAATCCCTCTTGACGTGGAAAACGCCCTTATGCCCCAGGACATCGACGGCGATGGCCTTATTGCTACCATGCGGCGGGTAAACCCCATGGGAAATTGGAAGATACTTAATAAAAGAGGCATAATGGTGGAACGCCGTCCCGGTGATACCGAAGGCACCTTCTACGATCTGTTCCCCGAGGGCTACATCGAAAACTACACCGACGGAAACATCAAAAGCGGTGAGCGCAGCGTGGATCTGAATCGCAGCTATCCCGCAGGCTGGAAGCCTCTTCCTTTCTCTTCGGACTACCCGGGACAGGAGCCGGAAATCAGAGCAGTTCTGGAGTTCCTCACCTCTCGCAAGAATATTTTCGCCGGGGTTGATTTGCACAACGGCACCAGCGCAATCCTCCGTCCCACGGGAAGAACAAACGAGCAGCTTCCGAGAGAGGATCGCTCCCTCATGAAGGAGCTGTGCGCAAAGGCAAGTGAGATCACAGGATTTCAGGACTTTTTCGATGTGCCTTACGGCGCAGTACCAGGAGAAAAAAGCGCCGAGCTGCCCGGCTGCGCCTGCGACTTCTGGTATGAAGTTCTGGGCTTGTCACATTACACTATAGAGCTCGGAAACGGCTACAACTCCATAGGCATGAAGTCTCTTGACATACTCTCCCAGTATGGCGACCTTTACGGCGAGCTTTTGGAAAAAGTGCAAGTCTATCACGAGGAGCGGGGCTCCACGGTGTTTTTACCATGGAAAAAGTTTGACCACCCACAGCTTGGAGAGGTGGAGGTGGGAGGCATGATAGGAGGACAGGCTTATCATATTTTCCTTCCCGACATGGAGAAGTTTGCCCCGAAGGTCTGTGAGTTCATGTTTCTCCATTCGGAGATGTACGCAAAGTTATTTTTAGGCAACGTAAGCAGCCTTAAGGTGGCAGATAATGTATGGCGTATTACGGCTGAATGCATGAATACCGGCAAGTTCGGCACCCAGGTTATGCAAGGTTCTCCCGGTCATTTGGGAAAAATTCCTCTTGAATCAAGGCTTGAGGGAGGGGAGATCCTGAACAAGGAGTTCACCCGCTCAATTCCACAGCTTCGCTCTATGGAGAAAATATCCCTTGAGTGGTTTGTAAGAGCTAAAACGGGGACTGAGATAACCGTCACCGTATCCCATCCCAAGGCGGAAAACGCTATAGCAAAACTGATCCTCGAATAAAGGAAATCCCTGTACACATAATAAAAATATTGTGTACCGGGATGTTCTTACTTCTTTTCGTAACAGATTCTCAATACGCTGTGAGAAGGAACGGTGATTTTGTCAGGGTCTGCAAGCCTGAAAGGTTTCATGCATATTGTGTCGGGGTTTTCGAAGGTATTGAAAGAGCGGACGTCCTTACAGGTCACAATATCTGCCTTTACAGCCCTGTAACCGTCTGCGGAGAAAGCGATGCCGATATCCTTTTCCTCATAAAGATGACGGTTCACTATACTGATGGTAAGTTTCAATTCGTCGGGGGAGATTGTAGATACAGCGTCAAGGTTTTCGTCTATGTCGTCTGGGAGCGTATGGAGAAGATACTGTCCTGTATGCTCCCTGAAAAGTTTCATCACATGGAAAGTGGGGGTCTTGAAGAATTTTTCGCCATCAGTCTCGAAAAGGCTCTGGAGAAGGTTTGAAATCTGGGTCTCCATGGCGAACTCCACAATATCGCTGTTTTTGTAAAATATGTGAAGCGCCAGTGCGGCAAAGATGCCGTCACGCATTGTCTGGATCTGGTTCTGATTGTTTTCAAAACTTGCCTCAGGATGCCATGCGCCCCACTCATCAAAGCAGATTTTTGTTCCCTGTCCTCTATTTGTATGTTCGCGTATGACGATGCGGTGCAGATCGATGTCGTACTGATAACGCTCCAGCAG
>JAAZBA010000073.1 GCA_012514045.1 Clostridiales bacterium
CCTGCAAGAGCATACTCAAAGCCGTGCATTGTTTCTTGAGTATAGGGAATTGGTATGGTAGGTTTTTTAACACCTTCAGGATAGTCACATATCACGGTGCCCGACTCGGAATTGACACAATATATACGAAATGGATTATAGAAATTGCGCATATCGGATTTGAAGTTGTTTTCATACAGAGAACGAAGAGCAGTTTTTCTTTGTTCCTTGTCAAATATGTCTCCCAATCCTATTATGTTTGCATGCCATTGACCGAGAAGCTGGTCGATAGCACAGCCTTCACCTATCTGATACTTAATTTCTTCTGCCTCTTCATTCCAGTAGGTATCTACAGCATTCCCATACTTGGTATATTCCTCAAGTATACTCTTATCTGAAAGATCCACATTTTGAATGTACCATTTTCCGTTGAAGAGCTTTCTGTCGCAGTATCTTTTGCCTTTTTCAAAGAGCTCATGGTATTTTTCAGCGCTTTCGGTTTCATCAAGGATGTCAGCCATCAATTCGCCACAGCGGAGTGCGCACAGGTACATACCCTCAAGCCATGAGGATGGACCAAAGAGTTCCATATCTAGGGTGTGATGCTGGCGTCCTTCAAGCACTCCATCAAAGTCGGCATCCCAGCCATCGAAGTTTGCGTCACTCCAGGCGTACTCAAGAGAAAGCTTTACCTCAGGCCAAATAGAACGAAGCCAGTCAATATCTCCGCAGATAAGAAAATCGCGATATGTTTTGATAACTCCTCCCATCTGGCCATCTACACATGCACGGAAGGAGCTTTTCGGTCGACCAAGAGGAAGAGCCGTGCGAAAGCGCATCCAGCCATCAGAATCAATATTGTACTTATAATCTGTTTCCCGGATGCTTCTTTCAAGGGCAGGGAACAGGAAGCACATAGCATAGGCGTAGTTCCACACGTGGGTACATGTACCCTCACAGGATCCAGTGGTCTGATTGAGCCCTTCCCAGCCGTAGAACTCACTGTTTTCAAGTCTCATGCAGGTTGCAGTGCGGAGTACAGAAAGATTTGCGGAAGCAGCATCAATTACTTCCTCAGGAAGAGTAGAGGAGAACAGTTCGTCACGGAATCTGAAGGTATCGCGACGCAGACGGAATATGTTTTCAAGGCAATATTTTGCGCTGTCTCTGGAATCTGCAAACAGTGTAGCGTAATAATTCTTCCAGAAAGCATCTGCAGATACGCTATTTACGTCCTCTGTTTTGTACGGATGCCAGTAGTTGTAGGTATATGGCTTGGACCAGGTGAGAATAAATCTGAAGGACACCGTTTCTCCCGGCGCGCATCTTTTCTTTGACACAAGCGTACAGTGGTCCTCTTTACCGGGAGAGTTATAGTTACGGTTATGAAATTCGCTCATTTCCGTTAAGTTTCGCCAGTAGGTTTCAACGGCATCGCTCCAGCCGCCGCGATACCAGTATTCCTGATATGAACCTTCTAAATCATCCGTAGCAACAGCCATGTTAAACCGTTCGGTATCTTTGTCGGTAACACAGTCAAGATAAATACCTCGCATTTCATCGAATTCAAAGTATTTGTTGACACATTCCTTATTGGAGTTACAGAGAGCAAACACGGATGTGTAATATATCGTCATACTTGAAGTGTTTTTAATATCAATTTCGAATACAGCGCATGGAATAGATGAATCGCGGTCGTTTAGGGGAATAAAAGGGCTGTAGGCAGTTAATTCAGGCTTTCCCGGAAAATTATCCTCCTGGAAAGATAAGACAGCTATGGGAAACCTGCCATCAAATGAACAATACCTGAAGTGGGGGAAGCCTGCCATGGTACCACCTGGTAACCCATGACCGTAATTTAACCCATACTGGCCGGAATATGCGGTATTGCAGTCGCCGTTGAGAATTCGAGCGTCAATTAACTTGTCGTCTTCTGTCTCTGCCTTAACAGCGATATGTGTCCTACCGTTCAGAGACCCTTTGTCCGGGCGACCATTTATCTCACAATCCAGTAGTCTTCCGTTTCCGCCCAGTCCAATAGAGCCTGTACCTATTCCTCCGAGAGGGAAGGATATGTAGTCTGTTTTTCTTCCAGTATATATAGACATGGTTTAATTCCTTTACTAGTTAAAAAGTTCTCTATCTATCAATACTCCGTTTGCTTTCAGAGTTTTCTGAAGTACAGATATATCAGGTACATTACCTGATAGAGCCTGCATGGCAGCGGCTGTTCCCGCGGCTTCTCCGGTAACAGCACAGGTAGGAATAACTCTCGTCAGATCCCAACCGCTCTTGTCGGCAGAGGTACATCGGCCTGCGACATAAAGATTACTGTTTAATGTACCTTTAATCGTACGATAGGGAATGGCATACCTCTTTGAAAGGTGCTTCCAGTTGCCAATCATGCCTATGCAGTCATCAAACCAGACGTAATTATGCTTGTCTTCACTGAATTCAAACGTTCCGGCAAGCCTTCTTGTCATGCGGAGTCCATGGTAAGATGGGATAATAAGAGGATAGATATCACTGTTTCCCTCATCTTTCAGCTTCGACACATGATCAAGAATCATACGCCTCATATCGATACAGTTTTGCGTTATATCCTCAATTTTTGTGCCTGAATAAAGTCTGCTTGTAGGCGGTATCTCTGAATACAAAGGGTCAGAGAGGCCTCTTAGCCTCAGGTCAATGCCATCAAAGCTATAGTACCAACCAGTCCTGCGGTTTGTATCATCATCAAGCGTCTCTTCTCCGGAAAAATAGCAAAGGTCTGCGTCACCGGTAGCATCGACAAAAGCTCTTGCTCGTATCGCCTTATTTCCGAGCTTTGTCGCAATAACAACGCTGTCTAGCTGTCCGTTTGATGCGTTCACGTCAATGAGTCTTGCGTCATATAGAATATCCGTTCCTGAATTCAGAAGCAGCTCTTCAGCAGCAATCATATATGGAGCAGCCTTATATTCGACTCTGTAACGAACACCTTTTCGCTCTGAAACAGAACAATCTCTTGTCCATACCTCTGGAATGTCACCCGGACCGTACTTAACCGACAGCTTCAAAAGCTCTTCCGCGATGCCGCCGGACATTTTTACACCGTCGCCGTCGTCAAGGGGAAGGTATATAACTATAAGCCCGAGTGTAGCCAAGCCTCCAAGGGCATATTCTTTCTCAAGCAAAAGCGTCTTTGCTCCGTTTCTCACAGATGCGAGAGCAGCAGCAATACCTGCAATACCGCCACCTGCAACAATAACATCATAGTCGTTCATTTACTTTTCCTCTGATTTTGCAAGATAATCGTATAGAGTTATACGATTGTCTTTGGCGAACTTACGCAGACCGCTTACGTATTCTTCGAAATACTGATCATCGACAGAATAAATAGGGATAGGATTTTCTCTGCCACGCATCTTGATCATTATCCTGTCGCATTCCTTTTTTAAAAAATAGAATTTCTTTTTAAAGCCACGGTCGAGCTGTATGCTGATGATTTTGTCATAGGTAAGGTTTATTCTTACGGGATTCTTGCCGGACATATCAACGACGGAGATTTCTGTTTTATCAAATATAATCCTTCTCTTATCTTTTGCCATGACTTACACCCCTTTATATACTATTCAAGGGGAAAAAGGACATGCCTTCTTCCCCTTGTAATGTCAGAGATTATTCATAAAGTCTGGAAAGCTTGGTGAGCTTTTCGTACTTCTTGGCTGCGGTTTCACTTGCCTTGTTAAAGAGTATTTCTGCTCTATCCGGGAAGGACTGCATAAGGCGACTGTAACGGTTCTCGCTCTTA
>JAAZBA010000361.1 GCA_012514045.1 Clostridiales bacterium
CGCCGTGAAAGGGCGGTGTCTTAACCGCTTGACCAACGGGCCGGTTACATATGAAAAGCCCGCAAACCATTTGTGAGCTTTTCATATCTATGTGGTAGCGGCAGTTGGACTTGAACCCACGACCGTACGGGTATGAACCGTATGCTCTAGCCAGCTGAGCTATGCCGCCACATTTGCTTGCCTTACTTGACAGCGTTCATTATTATACAACACTTTTGATATTTTGTCAAGGATTAATTTTGTCTTTTTTTTTTGTAACAATTGTTTTTACATAGGGTTAGAGCGAATGTCAGAACTTTTTGAGACGTACAATTACCGAAAGACTAAAAAACAATGCTATATGGGTACACTTTCGGATGTTTTCATCAAAGCATACCAGAATTGTGATAAAAGAAAAAAAGAGAAAAAACCTCTTGACAATCTATATGTTGTGTGATAAACTTATTCACGCAACAACATGTAGTGAAGCGTTGCGGTTTACATCATGATCGCAAGCTTCGTTTCGGAGGGAATAAAGATGTTCACAAGCATTATCAAAAGAGACGGCAGAAGAGTAGATTACAGCATCGAAAAGATCGAAACCGCTATTTTCAAGGCGATGAAAGCCTGCGGAAGAAACGACCGAACCGTATGCGCGAAGCTTGCCAAGAGCGTGGAAGAGCGTCTTGCGAAAAAATATGGACAGGAAGCTCCGGGCGTTGAGGACATACAGGACATGGTTGAAAACGTGCTCATGGAGTCCGGCTACGCTTTTGTGGCGAGAAAGTATATCGTATACCGCGCCGAGCGTACCCGCACACGTGAGCTCAACACACGTCTGATGAAGATATATGACGAGCTGACCTTCTCCGATGCAAACGAAAGCGATATAAAACGTGACAACGCCAATATCGACGGAGATAACCCCATGGGCGTCATGCTGAAGTACGGCACAGAGGGCGCCAAGGACTACTACCTTAAGAGCTTGCTTACCTCGGAGCAGGCAAAGGCTCACAGCGAGGGCGACATCCATATCCACGACTTTGACTTTTACGCTCTTACAACAACATGCTGCCAGATTGACCTTCTCAAGCTGTTCGATGGCGGCTTTTCCACAGGACACGGTTATCTGCGTGAGCCGAACGATATTCAGAGCTATGCCGCCTTGGCCTGTATCACAATCCAGGCAAACCAAAACGATCAGCACGGCGGTCAGTCTATCCCCAACTTCGACTATGCGATGGCGGTGGGTGTAAGAAAGACATACCGCAAGCTCTATGCCCGCAATTTCGCCAAGGCTCTCACTCTTCTGAATTCCGACTTCCCAAAGAGCTCAGAAGAGATATACGCTGCTATCAAAGACGTATGGACGCAGCAGAACGAGTATCCAACAATTGACGGAAACGAAACCTATGATAATATTGAAGCAGGTCTCTTTGAAATCGAGTCCAAGCTCTATGATACCGTTCGTGAGTTTGCAAAGAAAACGTCCCTTACGGAGGTTGACCGTGCCACATATCAGGCTATGGAGGCTCTTATACACAATCTCAACACAATGCACAGCCGCGCCGGAGCCCAGGTGCCCTTCTCCTCCCTTAACTACGGAACCGATACATCAAGCGAGGGAAGAATGGTCGTAAAGAATCTCCTCCTTGCCACACAGGCAGGCTTAGGAAACGGCGAGACTCCCATATACCCTATCCAGATATTCAAGGTCAAGGACGGTGTCAACTACAATGAGGGCGAACCAAACTACGACCTCTTTAAGCTTTCTTGCAAGGTAAGCGCCAAGCGGCTTTTCCCCAACTTCTCCTTTATCGATGCCCCCTTCAACATAAGATACTATAAGGAGGGCAGACCGGAGACAGAGGTCGCATACATGGGCTGCCGTACAAGAGTCATAGGAAATGTCTACGATCCCACGAGGGAAATCGTAACAGGCCGCGGAAACCTGAGCTTCACCTCCATAAACCTGCCCCGCATAGCGATAAAAGCCAACCGCAACCTGGAGTGGTTCTTCGAGGAACTTGAACGCAAAATGGAGCTCTGCTGCAAGCAGCTTCTTGACCGTTACAGAATTCAGGCGGCGAAAAAGGTTCGCAACTACCGATTCCTCATGGGTCAGGGCGTATGGATCGACTCAGAGAACCTTGACATAAACGACACAGTAGGCGAGGTTCTAAAGCACGGCACACTTTCTGTAGGCTTCATCGGACTGGCAGAGAGCCTTGTGGCACTCACAGGAAAGCACCACGGCGAAAGCGAAGAGTCAAGGATACTGGGTATCGAGATAGTAAGCTTTATGAGAGATTTCCTCGACAGAAGAGCTCAGGCAGAGAAAATGAATTTCACCCTCCTCGCCACACCTGCTGAGGGACTCTCCGGCAGGTTCGTAAACATTGACCGTAAAAAGTATGGCGTAATCCCCGGTGTAACCGACAGGGAGTACTACACAAACAGCTTCCATGTGCCGGTATACTACCCTATATCAGTATACGACAAAATCAAAATAGAGGCTCCATACCACGCGCTTACAAACGCTGGACATATAACATATGTTGAGCTTGATGGAG
>JAAZBA010000204.1 GCA_012514045.1 Clostridiales bacterium
TAAGGATAACGAATACTTCTACGCTACACATACCTTTTATTCATTCGATGATTTCAAAGCTCAGCTTGCTGTTCATCTCCGTAAATACAACAACTTCCCTATGCGGCCTCTTAACTGGAATTCTCCTAAAATCACTCTCTTTAATTTTTTGCGTCTCGGTGTAACATATCATTGACAAACCAACATTTTTCGCCATATGGAATATTTGCTATTTAATTAACAATACAATTTGCTTAGAACAGAGAAGTTAATAAAAAATTGTCCCGCAATGTGCATATTATATTTTTATGTATGCAAATTCTACGATTATTGAGTTTAAGCTTGACATTATAGGGAAATGGTGATAAAATTACCGCATGAGCGAGGCAAATGTTAAATACACTGCACAAAACAAATTTTTATCAGGAGGAAAAAATTATGAAACGTTCACTGGCAATTGTTCTCGCACTGCTTATGCTCCTTGGCCTTTTTGCAGGCTGCTCCAGCAACAAGGGTTCTTCCGATGCCGCCGAAACAAAAACAGAGACAAAGACGGAAGAAAAGAAGGAAGAAACCAAGAAAGAGTCTGTATCCTCCGGCGCGAAAAAGGAAGATCAGGCAAAGAAGGAAGAAACCAAGAAGGAAGAAAAGAAGGAAGAAGCCGCTCCTGTAGTTGACGCTCCCACAAAGATTACAGCGTTCATGCAGGAAGCCGGACAGACTTTCCCCGATCCCTTCAGCCACATCGACGACTGGCTTACAAAAGAGATTGCGGCTATTGCCAACATTGAGTTCACAGAGCTTATTGTTCCGGCATATACAGATACCGAGACAAAGTTCAATCTCATGATGGCTGGCGGCGATATCCCGGATTACATTCACCGTGCGCACCGCCCTGACATGCGCCGCTACGGTGAGGAGGGCGCGTTTGCCGATATCACCGATATCATCAGAAGTTCTGATATTCTCTCTCCTCTCTACACGGATGTTCAGATCAGTGTTATGAAAGACTCCTCCGGTGCGATTCATGTTCTTGATACGCTCCCCATAAATGACGACTACAGCGCCCTGTTTGTACGCGAAGACCTTCTTGAGAAGGCCGGCTATACAGGCGATTTGGTAACGGTTGACGATTATCTCGCAGCCATGAGAGCTGTCAAGGCTTGGGATCCCAACGCCATAGTATATACCTGCCGCGCTCTCGCTTACCAGCAATGGTTTCTGACACAGCCATTTAATGTAGCCAATACCTGTGGCTGGGCTTGGTATCCTGAGCGTGATGCTTACTGCAATAACTGGGAAGGCGACAATATTGTCAAGTCCCTTGAATTTGCCCGTACACTTTATAAAGAGAAGCTAATCGATCCGGAGTTCATGACGAACAACGGTGACGATGTCAACCAGAAGAGACTTAAGGAAAACTGCCTTATTTGGGCACAGAACCGCGGCGGTATCGTCGCTCGTATGGAAATGATTGCTGCCGATGGCCAGTCCGACGCCCGTATGATTCCGCACCCGATGCCCATCGCCGAGGGCGTAGGCATTGACGCTTATCGTACGTCTCCCAACCTCTATGGTGGACACTGCATCGCATTCAACGCGAAGTGCGACCAGGAAAAGTTTGACGCCTGCGTACGTCTTGTTGAGACTCTCTTATCCGACGAGGTTTATATCCTCACATGCTACGGCCGTGAGGGCGTTGAGTTCGAGTGGAACTCTGCCGGCAATCCCACCCCGCTGTTCCCGGCAGCTAAAGAGGCAACATATAAGTCCTGGCTCGGCTATGCTTACACATACAACACTGCCGAAAATATGAACTTCAACTCCACAATTGCTATCTATGCCAACGCAGGTCTTTCCGACGACGAGAAGGCAGCTTATGCCGATAAGTTCGTAACCGCGTTTGACAAGATTCAGGATGAATACCTCTGTTCTCTTGACTACAGCCCCACAATTTTCCTTGAGGCAGCTCCCGATGAGATAAACAACATGGTCGCCGAGTGCAACGAGTACCAGATGAGCATGTACGCCAAGTGCATGCTGGGTGAGATCAGCCTTGAAGATTTCGTTGCCCAGAAGGACGAGACAGTTGCCAAGTATCAGGCAGTTACAGATTACTACAAAGAGAAGATCGATGAAGTAAAGGCGAAGTACGACCTGACATACAGCAAATAATATAATCTCCGTTAAAATAAGCAGGACTTAGCGAACCGGGGGGCCGCATAAAAGCCGCCCTCCGGTTTCCCTACAAGGGAGAGAAACAACATCTCTGCCGGATAAATCAAGAGAGGAGGCATTGCGCATTGCAGGCAGCATCACCGAGAACAACACAAAAGAAGCCACTTTCCGTCAGATTCAAAAAATCTATCCCCTATTATCTGCTTCTACTGCCGGGAATGCTTTTGCTGTTTCTGTTTAACTACATGCCTATCGGTGGCATCGTAATCGCATTTAAGGACTTCAGCCCTTTCAAGGGAATATGGGGAAGCCCTTGGGTGGGACTTAAGCATTTTATCTATTTCCTTACAAACGAGAGCTTCTGGCGCGTAATGCGAAACACCATCATAATAAACTTTTATCAGCTAATATTCGGATTTCCGTTTCCGATTTTTTTCGCGCTCATGCTCAACGAAATAGCTTCAAACCGCTTTAAAAAGGCGATTCAAACAATATCCTATCTGCCTCACTTCCTGAGCTGGGTCGTTGTCGCAAGCCTTGTTACCAACGTGCTCTCGCCTTCCGAGGGAATTGTAAACGGCGTACTGGAGCGTGTGTTTGGAATAGAACCCATATACTTTCTGACAAAGACTGAGTATTTCCGCGGCATTATTGTCGTTTCCGCCATTTGGAAAAACTTTGGCATGAACTCCGTTTACTATATTGCCTCTCTAGCAGGTATTGATACGGAGCTCTACGAGGCAGCAGCAATCGACGGAGCGGGCAGACTTCGCCAGACATGGCATATTACACTGCCGGGACTGAGAAACATAATTGTTGTGCTGCTGGTTCTCCAGATGGGCAGCATGATAACCATCGGCTTCGAGCAGATATTCCTGCTTTACAACTCCATGGTATACGACGTTGGCGATGTTATCAGTACGTATACATATCGCCTCGGTATTGTAAACACCCAGTTCTCTCTGACGTCAGCTATAGGTGTCACCCAGTCCGTTGTGAATTTCATCCTTGTGTATAGCGCAAACCGTATATCCCGTGCGCTGGCCGGTTGGTCGCTGTGGTAAAGGAGGGAGATCGTATGAAAAAAACAAGAGGAGAAATAGTCTTTCAGTATTTCGATGTACTGTTCATGATACTGATCCTTGCGATTATTCTTTTCCCGGTTCTCAATGTTATCTCCCTTTCCGTTTCAAGCCGTGACGCCATCCTCAACAAAGAAGTATCAATTTACCCCATAGGCTTTAATCTTGCCGCTTATGAAGACGTTATGAGCAACACTCAATTTAAACGTTCTCTGCTAAACAACGTTTTTCTGACGGTAATAGGCACATTCTTTGCCGTAATAGTCACCCTTATGACGTCCTTCGCTCTTACTAAGGAATTTCTGGCGAAGAAAATAATCAGCTACTATTTCGTTATAACGATGTACTTCTCCGGAGGACTCATTCCCACATACATTATCGTAGCAAACGTCCTAAAGCTGAGGAATACATATGCGGTACTTATCCTGCCCTCCCTGGTCAGCGTATTCTATATTATAGTAATGCGAAGCCAGATTGAGACGATGCCTTCCTCGGTCTTCGAAGCTTCATATATAGACGGCGCCAACGAATTCCAGACGGTATTCCTAATCGTACTGCCTATGATTGCGCCTACAATTGCTGCAATCTCCATGTTCTTCGCTCTTAGTTTCTGGAACATGTGGTACAACGTCATGATCTACATCGACCACGACAAGCATTGGACGCTACAGTATTTCCTGCGAGTGGTAGTTTTCGAAAAATTCCTGTCTCAGTACTCATCCACGTCTTTAACGGTGGAGTTCGAGGAAATGATCCCAGAGCAGAACTTCAGAAACGCTGCCGTTGTTATGGTTGCCCTCCCGATAGTGTGCATATATCCGTTTGTACAAAAGTACTTTGTAAAGGGCATTATATCCGGCGCTGTAAAGGGATAAAAAAACAGCTCATCCGGTCAAAAACGTGACCAGATGGGCTGTTTTTGCATAAAAAGGGGCTGTAGCAAAACTTAAATTTCCCTACAGCCCCTTTTTTGCCTATATGCTTACGGAAGAAGCTTAAAGTCTGGCATATAGCCGTGTATACGGAAAGTGCGGAAGCTTTCAGCATAATCTACGCCGATCTGGACGCCTCTGAAGGCAGCCATCTTGGCCATATCATCGCCGATAACAGAGCCGAACACCTCCATCCAGGAGGCTTGACTCTTGTGGCATCTCAGAGCTTTGAGCTTTGTTTCAAAAGTGTCGGAGATATCAACATATACTTCAGGCAGGAAGTTTATACCCATGCCGTTCTCCCAGAAGAATAGGGAAGGAACCTTGGTGCAAGGGGTAACCGTTGACTGCTGCAGCTTGCCGGGCATTGAGAGCATCATGTGGCGGACAAGCAGGGAGAGAGTGGCGTGGTCAGGGCTTTCGTCCGTGGGATTGTGGGTGAAAATTACATCGGGTTGAGCCCAGCGTAGAGCGTCGAGGACAGCTGTGCGTGTCTCGTTGGTGTCAAGAAGCCTTTCATCGTCGAATCTCAGGAAGCGAACTTCGGCGTCATAGAACTTTGCGGCTTCCAGCATCTCCGCCTCTCTTGTGGCGGCGACTTCCTCAACGGTGGGGATGACGTTGGAGCCTGTGTTGCCGCTGGTTGCAAGGGCGATGAATATCTTGTGGCCTTGCTGCTTATACTTTAAAAGCGTACCCGCTACACTGTATTCTATATCATCGGGATGGGCGCCGAATGCGAGAATATTCATAGTTATGTTCTCCTTTTATTTTAAATTTTGAAAACGGGACAGACCCGGAAGGAGTCTGTCCCGTTAAATAATCTGTGGTTTAGCCCTTCAGCAGGAGCTCAATTACATACATCTCAAGAGCTTCATAGTCCCTCTCGGCAACGCACTTGGCCTGATACTCATAGTCGAACTTGGCAACCTTCTCTTCCAGCATCTTACAAATGTTCATGCTGTTCTGGAGGTGCTTATAGGCAACTTCGGCTTTCTGTGTACGCATTGCCTTAACGTCAAGACCTACGTACTCGCCGTTCTTTCCGTAGCCGTTCTCAACAAGAACCTTTACCTGATTGAAGGCATTGCGCAGGCTCTCTACGCCGAAAGCCTTATCCTGGTCGTAACGGCAGCCGTTCTGGTCATTGAGGTGAACGCTTCCCAGCTTACCCATGGCAAGGGCAAAAGCCATCTCGTTGGCGGGATCAAGGCCGGCGAGGATAGCATGAGCGGACTCAAGGACAGCGCCTACGCGGGAAGGATCATCCGAAGCGGCAGATACAGCCATAACATGACCGATTGTACCGCAGTAGGAACGGTCGATGGGCTCGTTGGGCTTGGACTCGATGAGAACATGGATGTTCTTGTCATAAGCCAGCATGGCGTTGATGGAATTGATGAGTTTGTGGATTTTCTCAACAGGGTTCTTGCTCTCTGCGCAGAGTGTACCCTCACGAGCGAGCCAGAGAACTATCTTGTTTGTGCCGAGCTCGTTGGCAATGTCGATGGATCGGAAAGATCTCCACATTGCGAACTCATAGTCCTCGGCGCTGTTTGATGTGTAGCCGCCGTCTGTTGTGCGGGGATCCATCCAGAGACGGGGAGCTACGAACTCGGCAGCCATGTCATACTTGTCAAGGATAGCCTTAACTTTGCGGGCTTCAGCCTTGATTTCCTCTGTTGTGAGATCATTCATGTTCGGCACGGCGTCGTCGTCGTGGAACTGTACGGCAGAGAATCCAAGATCCTTGTAGAGTTTTACGATCTCCTCAAAGGGGCGCTGTTCACGAACGGCAGGACCAAAAGCCTCGACACCGTCGTTCATGTTCCAGGGACCTGCGGAAAACTTAAACTGACTCATTTTTGTACCTCCAATAATATATAAATTGAATATTAGTCAACCTTGACCCACTGTCTCTTCTTGCTGGATTCAACTATGGCCTCGGTGAGCTTGATGATGTAATGACCTTCATCAAAGGTCGCGAAGTCGGGTGTATCAACGCCCAGCTTCTTGCCGTCGGCTATGAACTTGTAGAACGCCATGACGTTATTTCTCATAGCGTCATTCCATCCCTCGGGATGTCCGCCGGCGAGATATGTATACTGCTTTGCCTCAGGTGTCATGTGGTTCGGGTTGCGCTTAATGGCGTAGTTGGGACCGTCGCGGTGACCCATCCACATCTCATCGGCGCGCTCCTGCTCCCACTTGAGAGAGGCTTTTGTACCGTCTATCTCAAAGGCGAGGCTGCAACCGTGGCCGGCGCTGACTTCTGATACGCAGAATACGCCGTGAACTCCATTGTCCATCTTGATGAGAACGGCGCCCCAGTCCTCTGTTTTGACGGGCATATCTTCGTACTCGACGTTTGTGTTGATGGAGAATGTCTCAACCTGTCCCTTTGGCTTTTTGCGAACCGGGATTGTGATAACGAGATCAGCGCAAACCTCAGTGATCTTGGCGCCTGTTACGCACTGCACGGAATCCATCCAGTGTGAGCCGATATCGGCAATGCAGCGGGAAGGTCCGCAGACCTCGGGCTCGATACGCCAGTTGTAGTCTGTCTCATGGAGCAGGAAATCCTGAAGATAAGTGCCGTGGACAAGCTTTACATCGCCTATCTCGCCGTTTTTGATCTTATGCTTCATCTCCTGAACCAGAGGGTTCATTCTGTAGTTGAAGTTTACGCCATGGATTACGTTCGGATACTCCTTGAGCAGCTCCAGCATCTGAGCGGATTCGTCGCTTGTTCTGGAAAGGGGCTTCTCGGAGAAGATGTGCTTGCCAGCCTTGATTATCTTGGAGTTGATCTCAAGGTGGAGGTTATTGGGAGTACAGTTATGCACTACCTCAATTTCCGGATCAGCCAGCAGTTCATCAATAGTGGAGTAGCACTTGGGGATGAAATACTCGCTGGCTTTCTTCTTGGCAAGCTCAAAGTTTACATCGGCAACGGCTACCAGCTCGGCAAAACCGATTCTGCGTATAGCCTCGATATGGCTGACACCGATAAAGCCCATGCCGATAATGCCGGCTTTAATACGTCTCATTAATGTTTCCTCCTGATAATAATTTACAAAACCAAGGTATTAGAGAACCTCGGCGAGGATGCTCTTGAGATTCGCTGCGACAGCGGCGATTTCCTCATCGGTGGAGTTGATGTTGATGCCGAAAGCAGAGCCCAATCCCTTGTCAACAACACCTACGCTGATATTCATTGCGCGGTTGAGGATGTCATCTGTTTGTGGGAGCATACCCTTTTCATATGTGATGACCTTGCCATCGTATTCATACTTTAGAGCAAGAACCTGCTCCATATTGTTGTATACATGCCAGCCGGAGTGGGCGATTGTCTTGGAGCCGATTTTTTCTCCGAACTTGTCGGCAGTAGCCTTGTCGGGGAGAAGAAGGGTAAGGAGTGTAGCGCATTCGCCGTCTTCGTCACCCAGCTTTCGGAAGCTTAGGCCTTTTATGTTTGCAAGCCCCGCCTTGAGCTTGGACTTCTTTGCACGAAGCGTATCAAGAATCATCGGAAGCTTGCGAAGCTGTGCCAAAGAGATAGCGCCGGTAAGCTCGTTCATTCTCATGTTCATGCCGATTATGCTGCGGTTGCCGACCTCAACACCCATTCTGGAAGGCTTATGACCCTGATCGTGGAAGCCGAATGCGTGCTCGTAGAGGTCATAATCGTTTGTGGCGACAGCGCCGCCGTCACCGGATGTGATTGTTTTAAATACATTGAGAGAGTAAGCGGCGATGTCGCCCATGGAGCCGACTCTCTTGCCCTTGTACATAGCGCCGACAGCCTGGCAGCAGTCTTCGATAACGGCGAGCTTGTACTTTTTGGCTATTGCCATAATCTTATCCATATCGCAGGGGTTGCCCAGCATATGAACAGGCATAATCGCTTTTGTTCTTGATGTAATTCTCTTTTCGATATCGTTGGGGTCGATTGTGAGGGACTCATCTATCTCAGCAAGTATCGGCGTAGCTCCGCTGAGAACAATTGATGAAATGGAAGCGATGAATGTATAGCCCGGTACGATAACCTCGTCACCGGCGCCGATTCCCAGAGCCGCCAGACAGCATAAAATCGAACCGGTGCCGCTGGATGTGGCGACACAGTATTTCGTGCCCATCATTTCGGCGAATTCCTTTTCAAAGGTCGCCACCTTATGCATGAATCTGGGGTTGTCTTCCGATCCGTAACGGAACAGATAACCACTGTCCAGTACGTCCAGTACTTCTTTTCTTTCTTCCGCGCCAAGCACGTAAGATCCGGGTCCTCCCGCCATTTTCTACACCTACCATTCTTAATATTAATATAAAGCGATGCTTTTATTTCATGGTATAAATTAATACTATACCGTAACAATAATTTTACCACAAAATCTCTTTTGTTGCAACAGGATTATTTGTATTTTTCATAATTTAACAATATACAAATAAAAACGGCGGGGAACCCCCGCCGCCGATTGGTTTAATATTCCTTTAGGATTTCCTCAAATGTCTTTCTTTCAAAGGTTTGGGAAATCTCAGGACAAGCCCATATGCTGCGCTCCTTGGGGACAACATTGCAGGGGGCGACCCATTGACAAGCGTTTTGAAGCACTTTTCGAACGAGGGGATGGTTAAAGGATTGGTTGGTCTCATGGCCTGGCTGGAAGTAGAATATCTTGCCGTTGCCCCGGTACCAGGCACAGCCGCTGCGGAAAACCTCGCCGCTGTCGAACCAGCCTATGAAGATGAGCTCATCGGGCTGGGGGATTCCGAAAGGCTCGCCGTATGTCTCCTCAATGCCTAGTTCCCAGTGCTCCGGGATACCTTTGGCTATGGGATGGGAGGGCATAACCGTATGGATTCTGCCATAGGTGTTGTCAACCCAGCGCAGACTTCCCGTGCAGCCCAGCACTCTCTTGAAAACTTTGGAGAGGTGGCCGGAGTGCATCACAACAAGCCCCATACCGCGTATGACTCTTTCGTATACCCGCTCAACCAACTCATCCGGCACATCCTTGTGAGCCATATGTCCCCACCAGAACAGCACATCCGTGTCCTCGAGCACATCCTGAGGAAGACCACAGTCCGGCATTTGGAGGGTGGCGGTGCGGACAAGTTCCACTCCGGGCATGTCCTTTATAAATCTTGCTACCGTCTCGTGGATGCCTCCGGGATACCATGTGAGGATCTCCGGCTCCCGCTGCTCGTGTACGTTTTCATTCCATATTGTAACTTTCATTTGTATAATCCTCCGTTTATGGCATTTTTACTGTCTTTAAAAGGCGAATGGCGTTAAGCCCCAGCACCTTGCGTTTGTCATCGTCTGATACCTTCGCATACACAACCGGACCGAAACCGAAGGTTATGTCTAGAACCGTAAAGTCCGAGCCATAGAGCACCCTGTCGGCGCCGATTACATTTATCGCTTCGGTGACGGAATTATATCCCATACCGGCGCAGGTACAGTTGTAGAGATTGTCATATTTCTTGTAAAGCTCTTTATATTTGAGCCCGCAGTGACCGTGTATGAAGGTGATATCAGGGAAGTCCCTTATAATTTGCTCAAGGTCGCTCACCGGTCCGAAATCATGGTGGAGGAAGAGAGCGTGCCTTGAGTTTAGGTGTTCATACATGGGATAGAGAAACCTGTCAGCCACGGAATAATTCTGGCGGTATACATGCATCTTAATGCCTAAGGTAAGCCCCATTTTCTCACATCTGAGAAGCTCCGGGAGGGGATATGATTTGTAGTTGCCGCTGATGGTGGCATAGCCCATAAGCTTTCCCGGGTGACGGTTTACGCATTCGGCAAGGTAGTCGTTCTGTATGAAGGGATCGGAAAAGGTGCCGCACTCCGCGGTACACTGCCAAGCTTGTTTTATACCTATTCTGTCCATGTTGGCGACGATGCTGTCGATGTTGTTTTCCGGTATATACGACTGTCGTAACGGCCCGCAGTGGGTGTGGACATCTATGAGCACCTCATCGTGAAACGGCAAACCTGCTCTGACTTTTTCTATAAGCTCACTCATATGCTGCTACTCCTTTATTCCCGCAAGAAGCCTCTGCGCGTTGAGACCGAGAATCTTCTTGCTTTTTCAATCAGCTCAATCATGGTATTTACCTCATTTCACGGCGGCAATCAGACGCTCGAGGTTGCCCGAGGCCATGAGCTGTTTTTCCTCCGTTGACACGTCGGCGTACATGATGCTTGCAGCCATGGCGCCGGAATCCGTATAAGGCATACAACTGCCGAACAGTATTCTCTCGGCTGAGAAGATGCGGCACACGTGCTCGATAAACTTGTAAGCGAAGCCGCTGAGCTCAAGGAGCACATTGTTGCAGGCGTCAAGTATCGCATACTGTTGGCGCTGGGAGGTCATACCCGGCAGGAGCTGTATAAAATTCACCTTCGGATACGCTTTCGCCAGACCATAGAGGCTGTCGTAATCCGGGAAGTAATCCCATGTGGGATGTGGGTATGTCAGTTTGTCCTTGTCCACAGGATCGATGATTACCGGCATAGCGTGAAGCTCAGCCTGGTTCAGCACGGAGTCCAGCACATAGGGCTTTAGGGTATACTGATGCAGGTTGCAGCAGAGTCTGATAGCCTTTATGCCTGAGGAAACAAGGAAATTGAAATACTCGCCGATGTCTCCGAATTCTCCTGAGGCGGCAGGGGTAAGCACAGCGCAGCCCACGAGACGGTCAAAGCCCTCAATTTGCTCGATTAGCAGTCTGTTTCCTCTTTCAGGCCAGTTAAGCGCTTCTTTGTGGTATACAAGAGCCTTTTCGATGCGATAGTAGTCCATATGCTCGCAAAGTCCCTCCGGGGTATGGACAATTGAATTTTCAGGCCTGTTGGCTCTGCCTATTCTGGCGTTGCAGTCGAAAAAATTGACCTCGTACATTGAAGATTTCATCTCCTTTTATTCTACCGTGGCCAGCTCGTCGATGTTCTCTCTTACCTTTACTACAGCGTCAACAAGCTTGTCAAGCTCGTATTTGCCGGCAAGAAGATGGTGCTGGAAAATTCCTATATACTCATCTTTGTAAGCGCGTTCCACAACGGGCATTGAGAAGCGGGAAGGATCGATGGCTTTGCAGTACTCCTCGCTGAGTTTATGAGTCTTTTTGCTGAAGGGACTGTAGAGTTCGCTGTTGTTGAGGGGGGTGTAGGGGGTTGAGAAGGAGAAACTGCCGTTAAGCTCCGCTCTCACAGCCTTAATGAACTTGTTTCTGTGTATACCGTTCCATTGTTCCTGCTTGTACTGAAGCGGGAGCTGATAATATGCCTGGAAGGTTACGCGCTCGTCACGGCGGAGGATTCCGATACCGTCCACCTTTGAGAGCTTGTCCTCAAGGTAGAGAGCGTTCTCATGGCGAAGCTTGTTTTGCTCCGTAAGTCTTGTAAGCTGAGCGATACCGATAGCCGCGGCGAATTCGTTGCAGCGGAAGTTGCCGGACTGCATCTGCGGGGAGCCGGGGTATGTCTCACGGCCGCAGAACTTCAGGGAATACATTCTGTCGTAGAGAAGCTTTTCGTTTGTGAGGCAGACACCGCCTTCGCCTGTGTTTAGAATCTTCGAAAGCTGAAGGCTAAAGGAGCCGATGTTGCCTATAGTGCCAACCTTCTTGCCCCGCCACTCAGAGCCGTGCTGGTGGGCGGCGTCCTCGATGACCCAGAGGTCGTGTTTTTTAGCTATGTGCATGACGGCGTCCATGTCGCAGACTCTGCCATAGATGTGTACCGGGATAATAGCTCTTGTTTTTGATGTGATGGCGGCTTTGATAGAGGCGGGATCGATTGTGTAGGTATCGGGGGTGATGTCCACAAGAATCGGCACAGCGTTAACGTCAAGCACTGAAGAGGCTGTAGCCTGCCATGTGGAACCGGGGACTATAACCTCATCGCCGGGACCGATGCCCAAAGCTTCCATAGCAAGCTTCAGCGTGTGGGTGCCGTTTGTCATCATGACGCCGTACTTGCAGCTGCAGTATTCGCTGAACTTCTCCTCGAATTCCACCTGTCTCGGGCCGTTGGTGCCCCATTCGCCGCTTTTTACAACATCTGTGACCATGTCGATTTCAAGCTGACTCCATATGGGCCACTTGGGAGACATGACGGAACCTATGGGCGAACCGCCCAGTATAGCGAGTTTGCTCATTGTAATTTCCTCCGTTTCAATAATAAAAGTTAGTTATAACACAGTAGTTTATACCATTATAACAAAAATAACCGCGCTTGCAATGTACCTGCAGCGCGGTTCAGATGTAAATTATCCTCTTGGTGAATTTTTACGATATTGAGTGGGACTCATGCCCGTGGCTTTCTTAAAAGCGTTGCAGAAGTGGTACTGATCGTAATAGCCTAAAAACTCCGCAAGGTCCTTGATTTTGAGGCGGCTGTTTGTGAGCATTTTCTTCGCCTGCTCGATTCTCACCTCGTTACAGTAAGCCATAATTGTCATGCCGGTAACGGACTTGAATACGTTGTTCAGATGATTTACGCTTATGTTTGTATGTGTAACAATCTCGCTTAGATCTACACTGTTGCCTTGGCGGCTCTCAATGTACTGGATTACATCCCGTACCACCGACTCCCTCCACTCCTCAGTGGTCATAGGCTTACGATCCAGCTTAAGCTCCCGCTCAATAACAAGCAGCAGTTGTAAAAGATAACACTTCACAAGCTCCAATGAGCCGTATTGTTTGCTGTCCAGCTCTTTTGTTATATCCCCCAGAGTAAGGCTTACGAAAATCGGCTCAAGCTTTATGTTTCGCACGAACTTGATCTGAAATACCCCGTCCTCGTCTATACCGGACACATGAAGTCCCACGCTGTCGGGGGTGAAGCAAAGCCACAGTATATAGCCCGTAACGCCTCTGATTGCCATCTCGTTGTGATATACTCCGGGACGGATTATGAATAACTGCCCCTGCTCAACGCAGACGATTTCGCTTCCCACTTGGAGAAGAATGGGACCGTCGAGGGGACAGCATACCTCATGGTATGAATTTATGTGGGGCTGCATGTGAGCAAGCAGGTCAGAACGTTCGGAGTAGGGAGGCATTGGAGAGTTCTCATAGCCCGCGCTGCTGCTCTTGAGCCAGTCGGCGGCGAAATTACCCTGAATCTTGTCGATAAGCTCTTGAATCATACCTTCAATGTCGGTGCAGTCGCGCTGTATTTTCATGTTTTCTCCCCCAAACAAGCAATTTACATTCTCGCATGCATATTATATCATTTTTACGGATATTTCGCAATAGATATGGAAGGGAATTTTTAATACAATTCGTATCTGGCGTGCATATAGTTTGCCTTTAACACCGCTATTTGCGCAACATGCACAGAAACAGGTGAGTCAATATGACGTATTTGTCAATTGAAAAGCGGGCGCTGGTAGTGTATAATCATGATATATGAAGATGATGTAAAGCATTTGTGTATAATTTTACATCTTCGAGCGATATTTTACATTTTTCCCGCATGGGAAAGGAGGCGTTGCCGTTGGATTCAAAGCAGGAGATCATCAGAAAAGAGAAAAAACCGTTGTTTTCCAAGCATCTCAAGTTTCGTCTCAAGCGGTACACGGGCATTTATATCATGCTCATACCGGGCATAATCTGGGCGCTGGCGTTCTGCTACGCTCCTATGTACGGACTCTTGATTGCATTTAAGGACTATTCCCCCAGCGCAGGCGTTTGGGGAAGTCCCTGGGTGGGATTGAAGCACTTCAAGGCGCTTTTTGAGAGCGACTTCTGGAAGATAATGAGAAATACGCTGCTTATAAGCGTTTCAAACCTTGTTCTCGGCTTTCCGCTCCCCATTATGTTCGCCATTTTAATCACGGGAATAAAGAACACGGTATTCAGAAAGGTAACGCAGACCCTCTCCTACGTACCCCACTTCGTCTCCTGGGTCGTTGTATCCTCCATTTGCTATGTTTTCTTTGCGCCTCAGGTGGGATTCCTGAACGTAGCGCTGCGTAATCTGGGAATTATCGAAACCAGTGTGGGATTCCTTGAAAACGGTCCCATGTTTGTGGTCATGATGATCCTCACAAACATTTGGAAGGGTACAGGCTGGTCTGCCATCATCTACTTTGCCGCTATCGCGGGCGTTGACGCAGAGCTCTACGAAGCCGCTACCATTGACGGGGCCAGACAGTTTCAGCGCACAATCTACATAACCATACCCTCTATCATGCCCACCGTCGTTATCATGCTTATATTGCAGATATCCTCGATCCTCAACGCGGGCTTTGAGCAGCAGATGGTTATGGCAAATGACCTGGTATGGGAATGGGCGGACGTTCTCGATACCTACGCATACCGTTACGGTCTGAAGCTTCTTAGATATTCATACGGCTCCGCCGTAGGCTTTTTCAAATCCACTGTAGCCTGTATATTGCTCTTTTTCTCCAACTGGCTATCCCGCAAGGTAACAGGCTACGGACTTTACAGCTAAGGGGGGAACATTGAAATGGCAGTAAATGACAGACCTAATCCCATAGCTCAGATGCTGCGGTATACCATCGTCGCTATTCTGACATTTATATTCGTGTTCCCGTTTTATGTTGTTGTCGTAATCGCCTTCAACGATCCCATCGATCTTATGAACGGCTACCCGCTTTTCTGGCCCAATATCTTCTCCACCGCAAATTTTAACACCATTTTCCACAGCGCGGTTCTTCCCAGAGCAGCTTTTCTATCTGTGTCAAGAACGGTGTTGGGAACAATCGTCAGTGTTGTGGGCTGCGGCATGACAGCATACTGTTTAAGCCGTGAGGATCTGCCTGGTAAAAAATTCTTCAACAATTTTTTCCTGTTTGTTATGTTCTTTGGCGGCGGACTAATACCCACATACATCATGCTCAATAAATACGGACTGATAAACAACTTCCTTGTTTTTATCCTCCCGGCGTTTGTAAACGTCTACTACATGCTTATCATCAAGTCATACTATGTAGGGCTTCCCAAGAGCGTTGAGGAGGCAGCTATTATCGACGGCTGCGGCGAAATATCCGTATTCTTCAGGATAGTGATACCCATGGCTGTCCCGGTTTTGGCGGCAATCGCCGTTTATTCCGCGGTAGGTCAATGGAACTCCTGGTGGGATAACTACATCTGGGCAAACAAACAGTCGCTGTGTACCCTTCAGCTGCTGTTGGTGCGTCTGATAAAGGAAGCCGACACTACAACTCTCATGTCCGGCTCCGCATTCTCCTCCACTACTCAGACAAGCCCCTTTGGTGTGCGTATGGCGGCTACGGTTATAGTAACTTTCCCTATTCTCATCGCGTACCCTTTCTTCCAGAAGTACTTCATAAGCGGCATAACAATCGGCGCCGTCAAGGGTTAATGCTTCCGGAACATATAATGTATCTCTGCGCCAAATACTAAGGCGCCGAAATAAATTCCACACAAAACAAAGAAAAGGAGAAAACCAAATGAAAAAATCATTAGCCCTTTTGCTCGCGCTCATGTTTGTCCTTTGCACGTTCGCGGGATGTCAGAGCGGCACCAAGACAGAGACCAAGACTGAAACAAAGACGGAGGAAAAAAAGGAGGAAAAGAAGGAAGAAGCTCCCGACGCAAAAGTTGAGCCTATAACCTTCAAATACCTGATGGGCTCCTGGCCAACATGGGACGAGCCAATGGATGCAGATCCCATGGGTAAGTACCTCATAGAGAACACAGGCGTAACCCTTGAGGTTGAGCTTATCACAGGCGACTCTCAGGAAAAGTACAACCTGGTTCTCGCCACACAGGACTATCCCGACATAATGGCGCATCCCGGCGACGCCCTTGCTCCCGCTTTCATCCGTGAAAACGCCCTTGTAAAGATCGACGAGCATCTTGACAACCTGCCGAACCTCTATTCCCAGTTCCAGGAAGGCTGGGGTGTTTACACAAATCTTGACGACGGCCATATCTATACAA
>JAAZBA010000139.1 GCA_012514045.1 Clostridiales bacterium
AAGTGGTGTGTGGACTTGTGTACCAATAGACCTCCGCTTTTTGCCATTCTGGCGTTCCAGCGGCGGAAGTAGCTGGCGCCGTGACCGCCTTGATCCATGCATCTTGTTAGGAGCCACTCAAAGTGGACGCTGAACACATCTCCGATGGCGCCGGACTCGATCACTTCCTTGATTTTTGTCTTGAAGGGAGCGAAACGATAGTTAAAGGTTACAATAACCTGCTTACCGAACTTTTTCTCCGCCTCAAGGATAGCGTTGCAGCGCACTTCGTCAATTGTCATGGGCTTTTCGGTGATAACATTACATCCGAGCTCCAGGGAACGTATGATGTAGTCGCTGTGGTAGGCGTCGACTGTGGTGACAATGACGAAATCAGGCTTAGTAGCCTCAATCATACCGTCGAAAGAGTCGAAAACAGGCACATCTTGTCCCAGCATCTTCACAAATTCCCGGCTTCTGCCGATGTTTATATCGTATACACCCAGAAGCTCCGCTACATCGGAATAGGTGCTTGACAGGGGACGAGCGAACATTCCCAGTGCTCTGCTGGAGGCGCCGGCGAATACATATGTTTTTTTGCTCATAATTAATCCAGTCCTTTCAAATTACATTGCTTTCAAAAGCTGTTTAAAATCATAAATATCTGACTGCACATTGCTTTCATCTCTTGCTACGAAGGAGAAATAACCCTCAAAGGAGCGGGAGAGCATAATGGAGGCCATCTCCTTAATCTCTCCGTTGCCACAGGCAAGGGGAGTATACTCTCCGGTGGAATAGAGCGCGTCGTTGACTCTAAGGATAGCGATGCGGTTCTTGAGCTTGCTCCAGTAGTACATATGGAAAAATGGATGACGTTTAATTCTGACGTATTCCCTGGGATTGAATATCGCCTCGGCGCCGCTAGAAAAAATACAGTCCGTCATGGACTTATCGTCGGACAGAAGGGTATCGGCGTTGTTTTCAAGAAGCAGCGTCATGCCGAAGCAGGAGCAGATTTTTGAAAGCTTCTCTATGTCGGCTCTGAGAGCTTCCGGAGCGATGTTCGCAGGAAGCAGAAGTCTCAGATAACGGCAGCCCAAGGTCATAAGAGCTCTTGCCGTCAGCTTGATGTCGCTTCCCAAAGCCATATCGGCGCATATAAGCTTAATATTCGCGTCAATGAGAGCGTTCCTAAATGTGTTGAGTTCTTCTCCTGTCAGGTCCTGAAACTTCACTCCGTCTATGTTGTCGTAAAGCTCCAGATTCATAACATGCTGCTCTAAAATAAATCGAAGCTTTTCCGAAAAGCTCATGGTATCGAGAGGTTTTATAGAAAAATTATACATTTCGGTTGTCCTCCTTCAGTACGACACATACCTCGCAGGTAGGATCGCTGCAGTGGCTGATGGTGTAGAGACTATAGTCGATCTCATCGTCTGTATACATAAGCCTTGACCAGCAGCAGGAGTTGCAGTGCTCATTTTTGCAGATGAAGAAGAGGGGATCTTCTTTCAGCATAGGCACGGCGTAGTCGAACAGCCCCTTTATATCGACGATTTTAACGAAGGCGGAGCCGATTTTACCCTCTTTCATAAGCCCGCGACTGCGAAGCTCCGGGGTGATACACAGAAAATCACGGTGTCCCGGAGGGAATTTTTTGAGCGTGAACACACTGTCGTCCGGACGATAGGTAGGGGCGGGAATGTCCAATGTGTGGAGGTATAGGGCGTCAATCGCCTCCTCAAGAGAGTGCATGATGGTGTTTCTGTCCATATCGACGCCCAGGAGCACTGCTTTAGCGCCGATTTCCTTTAACTTAAAGTAAGGTGTACCTTCACCGCAGCCCGATTCGCAGTCTTCATGGCCGGAAACTATATATTGAGCCATTTTACCGTATGCCGCTACGGAATGTACCGGGTGGAGGCTTCGAAGCACACCCTTTCGGCGGCGGAAAACCTCGGAGATATAGCCTACGGCGCTTGGTGATGTGGCGGCGTCGAATGGCTCGCCCCAGCCCGTAAGAGTGGACATGACTATGGTGCCCTCAGGACCTACAGCGTCAAGAAAAGCGTCGATAACAGTGTCGGCGCCGCCCTCCACGGGACCGATTGAAGTCAGGGCGCTGTGCATAAGTAGAGTATCTCCCGGCATGACATCCATCATCTCAAGAGAAAGACGAATATCAGAGTATGTAATCATATATGTATCACCTCGTTATTCTGTAAGTATAGCCCGGCAAGGCACGCAGCTTGTTCCGGGAATTTTAAGGGGTAGGACGGTGAGGGTTGCGCGGCTTGAGGGCGCTGCTCTGAGATTTGTAAGGGGACCCAGCATAAGAATGTCCGCTGCGTAAAAGATCGGGAATATGCCCTCGAGCTTGTCCAGATTTTCCCATCTGGGGAAGTCGGAGCCCAAGATATAGGGCTTTTTGGATATAAGCCATTCCATGGTTTCATATTTAATATAAGGAGAGCGGTCTATAAAATCAGACTCCATCCAATGGATGTCAAAACCTGTATTCAGGAGAATAGCGTCACCGGGCATGATATCCTCTGCGCCTGCGGCGTTTTTTACCATCTCAAGGGTGATGGGGGTACGCTTTCTGGATATTTCAAAGGTTTCGGGCTCGAAGGATAGAATAACCGCCGGGATGTTTACTAGGCGCCCCACTGGTATGTCGTTTACGAGATAGCAACGGTCGTTGCCGTAATAGTGTGCGGGAGTCTCGATGTATGTGCCTGTCTGGGAGTGGAGTCCCTCAAAAATTTCGCACCAGACTTTGTCTTCCACCCAGTCGGGAGAGGGGACAGGCTTTAAACGAAACTTGGGGAAAGGAAAGGGAAGTCCGCTCATACCGTCGCGGATTTCGCCTGTAATATCTATTACGGGCAATTATAGCGCCTCCTTTGACATTAATATAAAAATTATATCATATAAATTGACCTATTTCAAGTAAGAACGCTATAATATCAATTGACGTTTTGTAGGATTACAATAGAAGTGTTACACTTCGAGTGTAATACTTGAAAAAAGGATAGCAATTGAGAGCCGGATGTGTTACAGTTAAGTTATCACACAAAAAAGCAACAGAGGAGGCTCCCAATTGCCA
>JAAZBA010000403.1 GCA_012514045.1 Clostridiales bacterium
ACCTATCGTTTACTGCCTTGAGGAAGTGGATAATGGGGCGCTGTTGTTTGATATAACGGTAGCAAAGGAAGAAAACTTTGAGCTTGATTTCTCCGATAAAAGCGGAGCTCCCGCTGTATTTGCTGACGGATTCAGACGCAATGCAGATGAGTTTACCTCCCTTTACAGAAGAGTAAAGGAAACGAGAGTGCCTCAAAGACTGCGCTTTATACCATATTTCTCCTTCGCAAACAGAGGAACAACTGATATGCTCGTTTGGGTAAGACATGAATAGAATAAAGGAGATGTAATTTATGGCTAAATACACGATAGGTCTTGATTTCGGAACGCTTTCCTGCCGCGCCCTGCTTGTTGACATAAAGAGCGGCGAGGAAGTATGCACATATTCCTTCGATTATCCCCACGGTGTCATGGATGAAGTTTTGCCCGACGGCACAAAACTTGGTGTGGACTGGGCGCTGCAGCACCCCCAGGACTATATCGATTCTCTGAAAAATACCATCCCGGAGGTGCAAAAGCTCTCAGGAGTTGCTGCTGAGGAGGTGATCGGTATTGGTGTGGATTTCACCACCTGTACTGTAATGCCCGTTAAGGATGACGGCACGCCTCTATGCTTTCTGCCGGAGTATAAATCCCGTCCCAATGCATATACAAAGCTTTGGAAGCATCATGCGGCTCAGGACAAGGCAAACATTATTAACGAAGTGGCGCTTTCAAGGGGTGAAAAGTGGATAAGCCGTTACGGCAACAAGGTAAGCTCAGAGTGGGCAGTGCCTAAGCTCTGGCAGATCCTTGAAGAGGATCCGGACATTTATGATTCTATGGATCACTTCGCTGAAGCCGGCGACTGGGTTGTATGGCAGCTTACGGGAGTACAGACAAAAAACTCCTGCATGGCAGGATACAAATGTATGTGGCACAAAACGGAGGGCTATCCTTCAAAGGAATTCTTCAAAGCCCTCGATCCAAGGCTTGAAAATGTTGTAGAGGAAAAGTTCAGCTGCCCCGTATCTCCCCTAGGAACAAAAGCAGGGGATCTAAGCGAATACGGCGCCAGGCTTACAGGTCTAAAACCAGGTACTGCGGTGGCTATAGCTATCGGCGACGCTCATGCCAGCTGTCCCGGCACAAAAATCGCAGAGCCAGGAAAGCTTCTTATGATTATGGGTACATCAACATGTCATCTTATCCATTCGGAGGAGGAGCACATTGTACCCGGTATATGCGGTTTTGTTGAGGACGGAGTAAGTCCGGGGCTTTTCTGCTACGAAGCGGGACAAGCATGTGTAGGTGATCATTTCGCATGGTTTGTCAATAACTGCATGCCTGAGAGTTACGCCATCGCCGCAAGAAACACGGGAATGGATCCGCATGAATATCTCACTGAGAAGGCAAGCAAATTTTCTCCCGGAGAATCGGGAATTATCGCCTTAGACTGGTGGAACGGCAACCGCAGCGTGCTTGTGGACGCTGAGCTTACGGGGATGTTCCTTGGCATGACGCTGCAGACAAAGCCGGAGGAGCTATACAGAGCGCTTATAGAAGCCACAGCCTTTGGTACAAGACGCATAGTACAGGCATACAGAGAGAATGGCGTTACCATAACCGAAGTCTTTGCCACAGGCGGTATTGCCAGAAAGAACGCGATGCTTATGCAAATCTACGCTGATGTTCTGAATATACCGATCAGAATAGGTGGCAGTAAGCAAAGCGGAGCGCTGGGAAGCGCTATTTTGGGCGCCGTAGCTGCAGGCAGTGAAAAGGGCGGCTACGATGATTACTACGAAGCCACCCGTATGATGGGCAATCTCAGAGACGAGGTATACATGCCCATAGAGGACAATGTAAAGCCCTACAACAAACTGTATAATGAGTATATAATCCTACATGACTATTTCGGCAGAGGTACAAACGATGTGATGAAGAGACTCAGAAAGAAATAACATAAAAGGCTACGACGAATTACTCCTCCGTCGCAGCCTTTTGAATTTTTGGTTATTTTCTTATAAACAATACACCCAATGCACCCGGTCCACAGTGAAATGATATGGTACAGCCTGCTTTGGTATAATGCACCTCGCGGAAATGTGAAAGAGAAGAAACCGTTTCCTCTACCATATTCAGATCCCCAGCGTCTATAGGGGTTCGGGTGACAAAAAGCCTCTTGTAATCTATATCGTCCCGATCTTCGAGCCTGTCGGTGATGTACTGAGCGAGGCATTTACTGAAGGAGCCTCTGTACTTCTTTACCACCTTCATTTTTCCTTCTATGACCTCGATACACGGCTTCAGGTGAAGTATATTTGCTCCCAGCGCCGCCACTGAGGAACAGCGTCCGCCTTTTACAATGTACTCTAGTTTGCTAAGGATGAAGCTTGTTTCCACCTTGCTGCACAGAGACCGAAGCTCATCACATAAAACAGAAATATTGCTGCAGTTTTCGGCTCTGTCACAAGCCTCAAGAACTATAAGGCCTTGACCGGTTGAGAGGTTCTCGGAGTCAATACAATATACATTGTCAAGCCCTTCGGCGGCGATAAGGGCATTCTGATGGCAGGAGGAGAAGAGAGAGCCGATATTTACATGGATTACCGCGTCATACTCCTTCGAATATTGCTCAAACGCTTCACGGTATTTAGCAATGCTTACGGCGGCTTTAGTACCGAGCTCGCCTCCGGAGGCAACATGAGAAAAGATGTCGGAGGGCGTAATGCTGACTCCGTCCTCATATTCAGAATTATTCATTACTATGCGTAGGGGAAAAATTGTAATATTCTTTGATTTGATAGTATCAGGAGATAAATCACATGTACTGTCGGCAGTAATCTTAATATTCATTGTTGACCTCCGAAAGGATGTGTGGATTTGTGTTAATATACATCATATTACCGAAGTGATTATACAATATAAGAACCCAAAAGTCAACACTTTCCTTTTCTTGACAATGTAGGATTACAATAGATGTGTTACACTTCGAGTGTAATACTTGAAAAAAGGATAGCAATTGAGAGCCGGATGTGTTACAGTTAAGTTATCACACAAAAAAGCAACAGAGGAGGCTCCCAATTGCC
>JAAZBA010000300.1 GCA_012514045.1 Clostridiales bacterium
AAGCGATATTTTCCGCGCTTTCCCGAAAAATGTCCGAATACTCTACGTTCAGACAGATTTTGTTTCGGATATACCGTAATTCCGATACCGTACATTCCGATTCGGTTAGCGTGATAAATCACAATTGATCAGAGTCTATATAGCAAAGATACTTTTACCACTCTTATTGACCATTTCACAAGCTTGCCGCAAAACAGTGGTTTATAGTAACCAACTTATAAAACTGAGCTTCTAACTCAATCAATAAGGCAACCTGAAGCTGCCAACCGCATCCACGGCGGTTATTCGGCATTCGACCCGTCTGTCCGTAAGACATAATCCGAAAGGAATTTTTCGGAGGTCAGAATATCTTGCTTCGGGAAAGACTCTTCCCAATTCAGATTTCAAATTATTATATCATATTATGGGAAATATATCAACAGTTTAATAGTGCACGTTTTATAAGAATATTCACCGAATTAATGGATTAAAACTGAAAAAACCCACAAAAAATCTCCGTCCGGTGGGCGGAGATTTAATCCTCGTATTTACTTTAGCTTAACCTTTCTGGGCATAAAGACTCTCATGTTCTCTACCATCTTCTCCGTAGGCTCAAACAGGAAGCGGACTCTTCCGTCCTTCTTTGTTGTGGCGATGCCGAACCATATGTTTTGGGCATACTTGGAGCTTGTGGCGTCAATGGTCTTTGCGAAAGTGCCGCGCTCGTATTCACTCTTGTTTTCATTGTTATAGGGAGCAAGGAGCTCGAATTCATTGGGCTTTACGTTTAGGATTCTCTTCCTTGAACGTTTGGCTATGATCTTGTCGATGTCCAGCTCGCCGTTTGTGACGATGTACTCAAATTCATAGTTCTGAGCGGTTATAAGCTTGTAGCCGCCGAAACAGAGTCCTACAAAGACGGCAGGCATTATCACGCTTAAAAACTGGAACTGGGCTGAAAGGGTCAGCATTATGTAAATAAGTACGATTGCCGCAAGGATAATGCCGATTTTTATAAGCGAATCCTTGGCTGTAGGCTGTTTCTTAACGATATGCTCTAAAAAAACGTCTTCCATGATGGTATCCTTTCGTATTTCCATATTAAGTATAGGATATTATACCTCAAAGGCGAATCTAAGTCAATCAAATATCGGCAATTTAAATATAATTTTACAAAGAATCATTGACGAAAGAAACGTTTGCGTTTATAATTGTTGATATGAAAGCAACGGACACCGGTATGGGAATCAAAAGGTGATGTTCGAAAAAGCCGAAGTACGTGAAAACATCCGGCTTTATATGATTTTATATATTTTGGAGGTCTATTATGGAATTTTTGGAAAAACTGTTTTCACTTAAGGGAAAAACCGCTGTTGTCACCGGCGGCGCCCAGGGTATCGGCAAGGTAGTTTCCTCATATCTGGCGGGAGCCGGAGCGGATATAGTCATATTCGACCTGCAGCTTGAAGCCGCGGAGAACGTGGCGGAGGAGATAACCAAGGAGAGAAACGTAAGAGCCTGCGCTTTCTACTGCGATGTAACAAATCCCGACATGGTTGATAAAACCATCGCCGAGGCGGCGCAGAAGATGGGCGGACTTGATATCCTCTTCAACAACGCCGGCATCTGCCAGCACAAGAGCGCCCTTGAGGTCACCAGCGAGGAGTGGCTCAAAGTCATAAACGTAAACCTCAACGGTGTTTTCTACATGGCAAGAGCCTTTGGAAAGTACCTTATCGAAAACGGCCGTAAGGGCAGCATTATAAACACCGCCTCAATGTCCGGCACAATAGTCAATATCCCTCAGGAACAGGCTTCCTACAACTCCTCAAAGGCAGCAGTCAAGCACCTTACGAAATCCCTTGCCGTGGAGTGGTCAAAGAAGGGCGTAAGAGTAAACTCCATATCCCCGGGATATATAAAAACAGAGATGACCGGTACCGTCCGTCAGGATTGGCAGAATTTCTGGACGGGGCTTATCCCCTTTGGCAGAATGGGGCTACCAGAAGAGCTGGCCGGCGCCGTGATCTATCTCGCAAGCGATGCCTCAACATATACGTCCGGCTGCGATATGATAATCGACGGTTGCTTTACGTCTATATAAGTGTAATCCAAAATATTTTTCAGAATTTTTATTGCATGTCACGCAAATATATATTATAATTAAAACATAAATCAAAGGGAGGACAATTAAATATGGGCAAATTTGTAATCAAAGAAGTTTCTTCCGGTATCAAGTTCGATCTCAAGGCTTCAAACGGCGAAATAATCGCAACCTCCGAGGTATACACCACAGAAAACGCCTGTAACAACGGCATCGCCAGCGTAACTAAGAACGCTCCCGTCGCGGGCACCGAGGATCAAACAGTTGAGAACTTCGAAGTTCTCAAGCATCCGAAGTTTGAAATGTACCTCGACAAGGCAGGAGAGTACCGCTTCCGCCTGAAAGCCACAAACGGTCAGATTATCGCAGTAAGCGAAGGCTATAAGTCTAAGGACGGCTGCCTCAACGGCATCGCCAGCGTAAAGAAAAACGTTGTTGACGCTAAAATCGAGAAGGTATAGCATATCTGTTTTCCACATAACGTAAAATGAAAAAAGCAAAGGAACAGGATGATGTAAAGTCATACCTGTTCCTCTTTTGTTGTGAAGATATATTTCCTTCCGGCAAGGGACAGTTAAGAGCCTGTTCCCCGGCGCTGGATTTTTCCTTCGTAAATCTGGAACGCGCTGGAAATTACAATAAGCAGTATGCCGACTATGGCGTTCCATGTCAGGTTTTCTCTTAGGATAATGAAGGTCAGCACCGAGGCGAGCGCCGGCTTTATAAGAAACACCATGGAGGAGGTGGTAACGGGTACGTACTTCATGGAGGTGAAGTAGCACAGATATCCCACTCCCGTGACTATAAATGAGATATACAGCACATGAGGAAGGCTTTTTACTGTCAGCTCACCAAATATAGGCGTTTTTGTCACAAGCAAAGCTATAAGCAGTACAATTGCGCCGCAAATAAAGGAGAAAGCGCTCATGACGAGCCCTCCATAGCGCGCGATTCTCTTTTTCCCCAGCACAGTGTAAACGGAGAAAGTAAGCGCCGCCAGAAGCGCCAACGCCATACCGTAGAAATCCGGTGCGAGACTGAAGGGATTGAATATAAAGAGCATACCCACAACACATACCCCCAGGGATATGAGCTTAATAGGCGACAGCTTTTCCTTTGTGACCAGCACCGCCAAGGGAGCGGTGAAAATGGGGTTCGCGCCGAACAGCACTGCTACAAGGCTTGCGGAGGTGTGAACAAGAGCAGTCTGATAAAGGGACATGGACAGGGTCACGCCGATAATACCCATCACAAGAAAGAAGAGCAGGTCACCTGAGCCAAATTTCAGCTTCCTTCGTTTCATTTCCGCCACAGCGAAGGGAAGAAACATCAGCGCTCCGATGAAGAACCGGAGGAAAGTCATACCCAGAGGGCTGTAACTCTCGGGGATCATTTTGCTGGCTATCTCCATGGTGGAGAAAGCTATGGTGGAGGCCGCGATACATAAATACGCTTTGGTTGTGTCTTTTATTGGTTTCATAATATTTTCCTCTTATCAGTTATAAATTTCAAATTCTCTTTTTTCCAGGGCAAAAGCCGCGGAATCATCAGCCGCCGACTTCACAAGCTCTCGGGCGGATATTTTACCGTTTCTGTAAAGTCCGGAGCCGAGGATACGGTCAAAGTGGGTCTTTTCTCCGGAGCCGAGATACTCAAAGCTCTCCGGATCCATGAGGCGGATCTCTTCAAGCAAATATATCCCCGCCGCGAAAATGGAAGAAGTTTCTTTGTCCGTGATATGAAGCTGCACGCCGTGGCACACCTCACCTTTGTGCTTCGACATAGAGGGGATAAAGGAACATTCCCTGAAGTATATTCCTGGAAACTCCAGATCATTCATGCGGCTCGAAAGCTTCCTTCCGTTGAGCCATGGAGCCCCAACCACCTGAAAAGGAACAGTGGTACCGCGGCCTTCGGACAGATTTGTCCCCTCGAATATAGAGGTGCCGATATAGCACAGAGCGGATTCAAGGCAGGGTATATTGGGGGAGGGAGAAATCCAGAGGTAGGCGATGTCTGAGAGTATATATTCTCTCCTCCAGCCCTTAAGTGGCACCACCGTCATATCAAGGTCGAGGGAAAGATGCTTTTTAACCCAAAGAGCGTACTCACCTATGGTGAGACCATATCGGGCGGGGATCGCGTACTCTCCCACAAAAGAGCCATAACTCTCGTCAAGGATAAGTCCCTCGGTTATATTGCCTCCCAGGGGGTTGGGTCTGTCAAGGACAAAGATATTTTTCCCCGCTTTTGCGCAGGAATCCATGGCGTAGGAGAGGGAATAGAGATAGGTGTAGAATCTGGCGCCCACATCCTGCATATCAAAAATGAGCACATCAAAAGAAGAGAGCATTTCGTCGGTCATGCGCAGAGTGGAGCCGTACAAGCTGTACACCGGCGCTCCTGTGCGCTCGTCCGTTATAGAATCCACTTTCATTCCCGCGTCCATATCTCCCCTTATTCCGTGCTCACAGGCGAAGAGAGCGGTCAGGTTGAATCTTTCATGAACTATATCAATAACAGAGCGGAATTTCGAGTCTACACCGGTGGGGTTTGTCATTATACTGATTCTGCGACCACGAAGAAGGGAGGCATATTCTCCCAGACTATCCAGACCTGCGGATATTTTTGCTCTTGACATAAGGCCATGCTTCCTTTCTTTATGGTTACTACCTTAATTATACTCAAAGCTTGCCAAAAGTCAAATCAAATGATATAATTACATACTTACAATACAGGCGATTGTCATGGGAGGAACAAAATTGAGAAACAGGGACGAAGTCATTATTTCGGACAGAGAACTTAAAAAACAGTACGAATACATGGACAGAGTTGGAGCCATAAACGGGAGAAAAGAGTATAAACCTCTTGCGTTCGTGGACAGCTACGGCTGCCAACAGAACGAAGCGGACAGCGAAATCATGCAGGGAATGCTTGAGCGCATGGGTTACGGTTTCACCCGGGAGGAATCCGAGGCGGAGGTGGTGCTGATAAACACCTGCGCCGTACGCGAGCATGCTGAGATGCGTGTACTGGGGAATATTGGAGCTCTGAGTCACCACAAAAGAAGGAATCCCAAAATGATAATCGCCATAGGCGGCTGCATGACCTCCCAGCAGAGTATGGCGGACAAGCTGAAGCGCAGCTTTCCATATGTTGACATTGTTTTCTCCACCCATCAGGTTTGGCGCTTTCCGGAGTTGCTTTTCCGAAAGCTGACAATGAAAAAAAGAGTGTTCGAAACATCCTTTTGTGACGGCAGGATCGCCGAGGGACTGCCTGTAGTGAGAAACGACAATGTAAACGCTTGGGTATCGATAATGTACGGCTGCAACAACTTCTGCTCCTATTGCATAGTACCATATGTGAGGGGACGAGAGAGAAGCCGCGATCCGGAAAAAATCATTGAGGAGATAAAGGGGCTTGCGGCGGAGGGCTACAAGTGTATTACACTTTTGGGGCAGAACGTAAACTCCTACGGAAAGGATCTTGCCCGGGACATAACATTTACAAAGCTCCTGTATATGATAAACGATATCGAAGGCGATTTCAAGCTTCGCTTCATGACAAGCCACCCGAAGGACGCCACAAGGGAGCTTATCGATGCAATGGCCTCCTGCGACAAGCTCTGTAAGCATCTCCATCTGCCGGTGCAGTCAGGCTCCGACAGGATTCTGAAGGAAATGAACAGAAATTACACCTCCGGGGATTATCTTAAGCTGATTGAATATGCGAAGGAGAGCATACCGGGAATTGTCCTCACTAGTGATATAATCGTAGGCTTCCCCGGTGAGACGGAGGAGGATTTCGAGGATACGCTCAGGCTTATTGAGAAAGTGGGCTACAGCGCGCTTTTTACATTCATATATTCAAAGCGCCCCGGAACGCCGGCGGCGGAAATAGAGGATCCGGCTACTGACGAGGAAAAGCAGCGTCGGTTCGACAGACTTCTGAAGCTGACAAACGAAAAATCACTGGAGCTTCACAGGGAATATATCGGCACGGTACAGAAGGTGCTGGTTGAGGCTCCGGGCAGAGGAGAAAACTATTCTCTTGCCGCCAGGACAGATGGGGGAAGGCTTGTACACCTAAACGGTGACCTGTCTCTGGTGGGCAGCTTTATAGACGTAAAAATCACCGACTGCTCCCCCTGGGCATTATTCGGCGAACTTGCGTAACGTACCTTATAGATATGAGTGGATTTCTGCAAAAAGGAAGTGATTACAGCAGATGAGCGAAACCAAAAGAAAAAATAAACCCGCAGAAAAGCTTACCCGGAGCAAAATCTCCATAGGGGATTTAACCCCGATGATGCGTCAGTATTTTGCCGTGAAGGCGCAGTATGAAGACTGTATTCTCATGTACAGACTGGGAGATTTCTACGAGATGTTCTACGATGACGCCGAGACCGCCTCCCGTGAGCTTGAAATCGCCCTAACCGGTAGAGCCTGCGGACTTGAGCAGCGGGCGCCTATGTGTGGCATCCCATACCACTCCTATGAGGGATATGTGGCGAAGCTTATCTCAAAGGGCTACAAAGTGGCTATCTGTGAGCAGACGGAGGACCCTGCCACCGCTAAGGGAATTGTGAAGCGGGAGGTTGTGAGGATCATCACCCCCGGCACCGTCACGGAAAGCAGCATGCTGACGGAGGGTATAAATAACTACCTGTGCTCTATTCACGTATCGGGAGAAAAAGCGGGGCTCTGCTTCTGCGACGTGTCAACAGGGGAGGTGCATGTCACCACCGCTATAAAAACAGATCATGTGCTGATAGGTGAGACGGAGCGTTTCATGCCCACTGAGCTCATCATTTCCGATTCCCTTTTCGACTCAAAAAGCTTCCGGGCAAAGCTTTCAGAGATAAATGACGCGCTTGTCAACCGGGAAAGTGACTATGAGTGCGGTGAAGAGGAAGCCAGAGAGCTTGTTTCCCGCCATTTCGGCAGTAGTAAAGATATTTTGTCCATGGATGAAGCCAGAGCGGCTTTGGGCGTGATGCTAAAATATCTGCATGTAACCCAGAAAAACACCCTTGAGCATGTAAACAGACTGGAAATATACGATTCCGAATCGTACATGCTCCTTGACAGGACAGCAAGGAGAAACCTTGAGCTGTTTGAGACGCTCCACACAAAGGAAAAGAAAGGAAGTTTGCTGTGGGTGCTGGACCGCACCAAGACTGCCATGGGCGCCAGACTTCTGAGAAAATATATCGAAAGACCGCTTCTAAACCCCGTAGCCATAGGGCGGAGACAAAACGGCGTGAGAGCTCTTTATGGCTCACCAATAGCGCTGTCGGATACGGAAGAAATGCTCGGCGGCATATTTGACCTTGAAAGGCTGTCGGGAAAAATCGCTATCGGCAGCGTGACCCCCAGGGAACTTGTGTCATTTTCATCTTCCTTGGGAAAGCTTCCAGAGCTCAAAAACATCATAAAACCTCTGGAGAGTTCCGTAATTTCCGATATATGCAGGGATATGGACGAGCTTGAGGATGTAAGAAAGCTCATTGGTGAGTCAATAAAAGAAAACCCCGGATTCCTTCTCACGGAGGGAAACATCATCCGTGACGGCTACAGCCCGGAGCTTGATGAGCTCAGAGACATAATGTCTGGTGGAAGAAACGTCATCGCCTCTGTAGAGACAAGAGAACGGGAGAAGACAGGCATAAAGACGCTGAAGGTAGGATACAACCGGGTGTTTGGCTACTATATCGAGGTGTCAAAGGCCAATCAGGGCAGCGTTCCGGAGCACTACATAAGGAAGCAGACACTCTCCGCGGCGGAGAGATACATCACGCCGGAGCTCAAGGAGCTTGAGAGCACGGTGCTTGGGGCAAAGGACAGGATAACCTCCCTGGAGCAGGAACTCTACTGCGACATACGGCAGAAGGTGGCGTCCCATATAAAGAGAATACAGCTCACCGCCTCCGCTGTCGCAAGGCTTGACGTGCTGGTGTCACTGGCAAGAGCCGCCATGGAGAATAACTATGTGTGCCCACAGGTGGATTACTCCTCATCGATTGAGATTTACGACGGCCGTCATCCGGTGGTGGAGAAGATGCCGGGAAACCCCGGTTTTGTGCCGAATGACACAAACCTCAGCAACGATAAAACCCGTGTTATGATAATAACCGGTCCCAACATGGCAGGCAAGTCCACATATATGCGCCAGGTGGCGATAATTACCTTGATGGGGCAGATCGGTTCCTTTGTTCCCGCGGCGGAGGCGAGAATCGGCGTTGTGGACAGAATTTTTACGAGGATCGGCGCCTCTGATGACCTTGCGGGAGGCAAATCCACATTCCTTGTGGAGATGAGCGAGGTTGCGGAGATAATTGAGGAGGCTACGGACAGAAGTCTTCTGGTGCTCGACGAGATAGGAAGAGGCACCTCCACATACGACGGCATGGCTATAGCGAGGGCGGTGCTTGAGTATGTGGTGAACAAGCTTGGAGCGAAGACTATGTTCGCCACCCACTACCATGAGCTTACAATTCTTGCGGATGAGCTTCCCAATGTGGCAAATTTCAACTCCGCCGTAAGGCGTCATGGGGAGA
>JAAZBA010000244.1 GCA_012514045.1 Clostridiales bacterium
ACTTCGCCCGTCCGGAAATGATGTCTTCCATCGGTGTCACCTCAAACGCCAACTACTCTCTTGAGGCAATGCTTGTTCCGGTTATGGAAGGCGGTTCCCAGACAATCTTCTCACGTCTCGGCATTGGCTCCTGGTTTGTGGCAGATGCCAAGACAGAGCACCCCGAAAGACTCTGCGAATTCATCGATTGGTGGAGATTCACAGAGGAAGGCTCTCTCCTTATGACATACGGTGTTGAGGGCGAAACATTCACAATAAACCCAGACAAGACAATCACCAAAATATTCCCCGCAGGCATCACGAACAACTTAGACTTCGATGCTGCTCTTGGTTGTAACTACCTCCAGTTCTGGTCCTTCAGACCTGACTTCTACGGCTACGACCTCTACGACAAGGATGCATCCTACCACACAAATCAGGTTTGGGAGCTTCTTGCCGACAAGCAGATTTCAAGCCCGCCCACACTCGTATTCAACACAGAGGAGCAGGATGAGTACGCCGAGTACTCCGCCGACCTCTCCACCGCTCAGGGCACAATAATAAACGAGTTCATCATGGGTCGCCGTGATATTGCCACATGGGATGAGTCTGCCAAGGAGATGAATGATGCTGGTTATGCAGACTATCTTGAGCTCATCAACTCCATCTATGGCAGAATTTACGGATAAAATTCCATTGGTACAAACGTAAACATTAAATGCTTAAATTATCTCCCCTTGCTTAAATGTAGGGGGAGATAATAGAATACTCCCTTGAAACAGCCTACCCATAACACGAACATTTGGGCGCCGCTTCGAGGGAGTATTTATTACTTCAGAACATTATAACAGAAAAGACTAGTCTTGCTTTACGTAAGCCTTGATCTCTTTAATAGCTTCTTCAATCGGCAGTTCACGGACATCCTTAGAGTTCCTGTATTTTAGCTCAACAATACCGTCCTTTGCCTTACGGCCAACGGTGAGTCTTACAGGGATGCCGATAAGATCGGCGTCTTTGAATTTAACACCCGCACGCTCGTTTCTGTCATCATAAAGAGCCTCTACGCCGGCATCAACGAGTCTTGTGTAAATATCCTCAGAGATGCGCATCTCTTCGCTTTCGGGTTTGCCAAGACCCACGATTACAGCATGATAAGGAGCAACGATTTTCGGCCATATGATACCATCATCGTCGTAACTTTGTTCTATGATAGCAGCCACAACACGTGTTACGCCTATGCCATAGCAGCCCATAATCGGCGTGTCTTCCTTACCGTCGGCTGTGGTGTATGTGCAATTGAGAGCTTCGGTATATTTGCGGCCAAGCTTGAAGATATGACCGACCTCAACACCTTTTGTAAGCTGCATGGGTTCGCCGCATACAGGACAAGCATCGCCGGAGATGGCTTTGCGGATTTCAACGAACTCGGTGACATTGTAATCACGTACCAGGTTTACTCCTCTGAGATGGTAATCCGTTTCGTTGGCGCCTACCACCATATTCTGCATGCCTCGAAGTTCCGTATCAGCATATATAGGAACCTCAAGTCCAACGGGACCGGCATAGCCGACTTCAGAATGAGTAACATCACGTACCGTATAGGGGTCGGCCATAATCAGATCAGCGCAGCCCAGGAAATTCTGGAACTTCAGCTCGTTAAGATCCCTGTCGCCACGAAGCATGGCAGCCACAGGCTTGCCGTCCGCGAGATATATGAGAGTTTTCACAACCTGATTTGCCTCAACTTTAAGGAATTCAGAAATTTGAGCAATAGTGTGGAAGCCGGGCGTGTAGATTTTCTCCATTGTCTGCTCTTCTACCTGCTCAGGCACGACAGGAGTTTTGAAAGTGGCTTTCTCCACGTTGGCGGCATAACGGCACTTGTCGCAGTATACTATATCGTCCTCGCCTATGGGGCTAAGAACCATATACTCCTGAGAACCGGAGCCACCCATGGCGCCGGAATCAGCGTCAACTATCATATATTTAAGCCCGAGACGATCAAAGGCAGCGCAGTATGCCTTATACATTTTATTGTATGATATGTCAAGCCCTTCCTCATCTACGTCGAAGCTGTAGGCGTCTTTCATAATAAACTCCTTCGAGCGAATGACGCCGTAACGGGGACGAGGTTCATCCCGGAACTTTGTCTGAATCTGGTAGAGAGTGATAGGAAGATTTTTATAGGAATGAATCCAGGAGCGAACCAGATCCGTAAAAAGTTCTTCATGTGTGGGACCGAGGCACATATCGCGGTCGTTGCGATCCTTGAGTTTGAACATGGACGCGCCGAATACATCCCAACGTCCCGACTCACGGAAGAGATCAGAGCTGAGGAGAGCCGGCATATGGAGCTCCAATGCTCCCGATTTATCCATCTCTTCGCGGATAACTTGTTCCACCTTGCGCAGAACACGGTATCCTAAAGGCAGATAGCAATAGCTTCCGCTTGTGACCTGACGTATCATGGCAGCTCTGAGCATGAGAATATGGCTCGTTACCTCAGCATCGGAGGGCAGTTCACGAATTGTGGGCATAAAAAGATTTGACATTTTCATTGTTTTATATCTCCTTAAAGATTATCAAAAAAATAACGTCCCAAACAAAATAATGTTTCGGGACGGAATGCTCCGCGGTACCACCCGGATTGGATTCTCAAGAGAATCCCCGCTCATTTTGGCATATAACGCTGCCAATGCGCCGGAGATTTAATCCGGACCTCGTGATTCGGGAGGAATACGCACAACATCGGAGGGCTTGCACCTTCTCCCTCCTCGCTTCGATGAAGAAACAGCGTGTTCGAAATCAGTCATAGGCGATATACAATAGAAATTATACCATAATGTTGGAAATTTAACAATGTGAATATTGCACAAAACTTAAAAGAACAATTTGTGCTAATTATTTGCGCTTTTCGTTGATTTTCGTATTTGAATACTGTATAATATTTTACATGCATTTAACGGAGGTATTTTTAGCGTGAAAGTAATGTTTGTCCTATCTTAATAAAGGCATAGCAAAGAAGCCCTGCAATAAAGCGATTTTTTGCAAGGCGAAAAACAGAAAGACCAATCTAAGAAACGGTTAACCCTTGCTTTTCAA
>JAAZBA010000149.1 GCA_012514045.1 Clostridiales bacterium
AGGGCATGAACACATAGGAGCGGATCTGGCTGCCCCACTCGATTTTCTTCTGCTCGCCTTTGATGTCATCGATACGCTCATAGTTCTCACGTATCTTTATCTCAAGAAGCTTTGACTTGAGCATGCGCATCGCCACATCGCGGTTCTGGAACTGGCTGCGCTCGTTCTGACACGCCACCACGATACCCGTGGGCAGATGGGTGATCCTTATGGCGGATTCAGTCTTGTTTACATGCTGACCGCCCGCGCCGCTGGAGCGGTAGGTATCAACCCTCAGATCCTCGTCACGTATTTCAATCGTCACATCGTCGCCGATTTCCGGGATAACCTCAATGGCGGCAAAGGATGTATGCCTGCGGCCGGAGGAGTCGAAAGGTGACACACGCACAAGCCGGTGTACGCCCATCTCGCTCTTCAAGTAGCCGAAAGCGTTCTCACCCTCAATAAGGATTTCAGCGGATTTCATGCCCGCGTCGTCTCCTTCAAGGTAATCGAGAGTTTTATATTTGAACCCGTGGCGCTCAGCCCAGCGGGTATACATGCGATAGAGCATTTCCGCCCAGTCCTGCGCCTCGGTGCCGCCGGCACCGGCATGGAATGACATGATGGCGTTGCAATTGTCGTACTCACCGGAGAGCAGAGTGGAAAGACGGACAGTACTCAGCTGCTCCTCAAGCTCCGCAAGGCCTGAGCTTACCTCATCGGTGAGGGATTCGTCGTTTTCCTCAACAGCCATCTCGCACAGCGTTGACAGATCCTCCCACTTCTCCACGAGAGAATCATAGGAAGCTCTTTTGTCCTTGAGATGCTTTATTCTCTGGAGCACTTTCTGGGAGTTTTCAATATCAGACCAGAACTCCTGTTCCGAAGTCTGTTGCGTCAGCCTTTTAAGCTCCTCCGCTCCGGCGTCAAGGCCGAGGGCATTGTGCAGCTCCTCCAGCGCAGGCTCCATGGAAGCAAGTGTCTGGCGGAATTCATCAAATTGTATCATATGGTTCCTTTCATATTACGGTTCGAGGATGATAACTACGAAGTCGCCGGCGAGGAGGGTGCCGTCTACAATCATGTCAGAGCCTACGGCGAAGGCTGTTTTTTTCGTCTCGTTCGGATAGGGGTTCGGCACATCGTACACATAGCTGCCGTCCTTGAGCTCGGCGATGTCCTCGATATGGTCTATTTCCTCGCCTACGATGAAGGCGTTGGCTTCTTGATCATACTCACCGGAGAAGATAACAGCGTCAATGGAAGCATGGGGCACGCCCTTGACCTCGTCAGACTTGACGGTAAGCACGCTGTCGGCGCCGGGGTTAGTGATGATGAAGCAGAGGCAACCCTCAAGAAGCGGCTCATCGGCGCTTTCGTCAAAAATCCTCACTTTTCCGGAGGGGATCTCCACCGACTGGGACGTGAAGAATACCTTCTTCGGCTCCACATCGATGGTTTCCCGCTGAACTTCATCGGAGGTCATGATCATCTGATAAAAATTCTCAGAAGAAAAGCCGTCACGGCAGATAATAGCTTTTGAAAAGCCGCTTTCAACCCAGAAGCAGACAGCTTCGCCGCCTTCATTATAAGTCAAAAGGGCATAGGCGCCGTTAATGACTGTAGCGGTTGTGGTCTCAAACTCCTCCTTCTCACGATCATAAAGGCTTCTCTCCTTGTCCTTTGACTGCCAGAATTCGTAAGTGCTGCCTTCGTATTCGGCGGTTATCTTTGAGGTCGTGCCATCGATGGCCTCGTATTTTATCGGTGTTATGTTCTCAAACTTGAAGGGGAGAAAGCCCACCTCTACGATAATTTCGTATTCCTCGCTCACTTCCTTGACAACTTCCTTTTTGCCGCAGGAGCCAAGGGTGAATATAAGCGCCAGCGACAGGATAATGGCGATTGCTCTGGATAACTTCATTTTTTCTCTCACGGACAGATTTTGTCCGCGTCCTCCTTTGTGACATAGTCTAACTTATATATTATATCATAAATTTCCCAAAATTAAATACTTATTTTGAAATTGCCATGGTTTTTTTCTGAATTTTTTCTCGCTGTTGAAATTATCTCTGCAATGGAGTATAATAGTGTCACAAGAAAGACGGAGGATTTGGAAATTTGAGGTATTTAAAGATATTTTTCCGCTTTGCGGCGATGATTGCCGCCGCCTGCGCGGTTATCCTCTTCTCAAATATGGAAAATCGCCCGGGGCTTCGGGATTTCCCCTACCCATACAGCGCCATGCTCTCCATCCAGTCCCATATCGACGGCTGTACGGAGGAGGAGTTCAGGATTATCCATGACTTCTTAAACACCGAGAACTGGTCCGATAAATACGGCAAGGGAGTGGGACTTGACGTGGGCGACTCCATGTGGATGTACCTCTATAACGATGGCGTCGCCTACCGGGAGGAGGACAACATGGAGCCGGGAGACTACATGTCCTGGTTCAGAGGGCACACTTTTGAGAAAAACAGCGCGGACCTGATAAAAGCCTACTGGGACATGGACTATATCGACTCGATCCACACAGTGGGAGATTTTTCCATGACAGGGGGAAAGGTGGTTTTCTTCCGTGAGCTTGCGAAAATCGCCTACGAACAAATGAACGAGCGGGGCATCTATCCCGCGGTATGGATCAACCACGGCACGGAGACGAACGTGCAGAACCTGGGGGGCTACTCGCCTTTCGGCTTCACCCGTTACCAGAGTGGCGACAAAAAGGGCAGCGAATACTATCACGCGGACCTCATGCGGAAAGCGGGGATAAAATTCATCTGGAATTCTATCTGCGACTCCCGTTTCGGCATGAAAAATCCTCTCTTCCCCATTCTGCTTCGTGACGGTCAGACCTTTTGGGGCTTCAAGTCATATACAGGCTACCCCACAAAAGGAGGTTACAAGTACCAGTGGTCGCCGCTGGACCTGGCGGATGTTCTGAAGGAGAGCAACCTTGACAAGATAATAGAAAACAGGGAGTTTTCCTTTATAGCTACCCATCTGGGCTCCGCGGACAACATGTGGGCGATCATGAATGATTCTAATCTGCGGGCGTTTCGAACGCTGAAAGCGTATCAGAACGAGGGTAAAATTCTTGTCGCCAGATCCTCCAAGCTGCTGAGGTATTGCCAGATGAGGAACTTTGTCAGCTTTGAGAAGCAAGGGAACGATATAAATGTCACCGGGATAAGGGATCCCATAATCAGGGGCATTACCCTGACCTCCAACATGCTGCGGGGGCTCACATTCTATGTGGATGATTCCTCCGCCGCCACTTTGAGCCTGTACGGAGAGCGGGTGCCGGAGGAGAGCATCCAAAGAAATCCTCCGGACGAAACCGGAAAAGAAAGCATCGCCTTTGTTTGGTGATGTGATATTATTGCTGATATAGAAAAAGCCGATGTGTAATATCATCGGCTTTTTTGTTGTAGTACGGTTAAAGATTGTATCCCCCAATTTACTGCAGCGCAAATCAAGAAGACTGCGGTGTCGATAAATGCATCTTCCCCCTTTAGACAAGGGGGGAAAGAACGAACTGCTGTTTTCAATGGTTAAAAGAATTGCAGAAAAGATAAATATCCTATCCCCCCTTGACTAAAGGGGGATACCGGTCCGCAGACCGGAAGGGGATTTCGTCATACATTCGGCGGGGGATTATGCCGGAGACATATACGCAAAAGAACCGTCCCTTTCGGGACGGCTCTTTTTATGCTGTTATTGGTTTATGCGCTGTGTCGCTTGGTTACGGACGTAATGTCATGCTAGCAAAATTTGCTCCGTTAGCTACACAGTCGTAGATATCCTCAAGCACCCACTCATAGCCGGGGATTTCATCAATTGTGGCTGTGATTTTTACCGTGAATACCCAAGGACCGGTGGGATTGGTAAACACGAACGAGGGGGTAATTGTCTGGGTTGCCTGCACATTCGCGAACGTTGGATATGCGCCTACTTTGACATCTCCTGTAGCGGTGTCATCCTTCTTTTCGATTGTGTAGACAAACTCGTAGTTTACAGAGTATCCAGGTATGGGCTGAATATTGTAAGCACCGTTTCCTGCAACATCGGCTTGCGGAGCTTTTACCGCTATAATTTTGATAACAACAACTCTGCTTGGACGTCTGACGTTGGGATCGCTGTCAAATGCCTGGATGGAGAGTACGTTGAATCCGCCATTGATCTGCTCAGCTGAAAGAGCCTTGATCGGCGTAGTGTAGGGCGCAACCGGTGTAAGTAGAATCTCGATGTCATCAAACCCAGCATCTACATGGTAGCCGTTGGCGGCATCTAAGATGCGTCCGTAATAGGCAGCCGCTTCGCGCTTGGAATAGATTTCATCTGTGCCGGAAGTGGCTGTAGCGTACACGGATTCGCCCGCGACGTAAAGGACATTTTCAGCTGAAAGGTTTGCGTCAAGCGCTATTACACAATTGCCAAACTTAATCTCCGTAATCTCCGGAGCGGCCGCGATTTCAAGAGCATTCTTGCTGTACACGTAGCCGGCCGCGGGGACGATGTAGGAGACAGTGTCAGTTACGGTTGTATCTGTCGGCTTGTAGTAGTAGCCAACTTTGATCGCCGCATCGGTGACAGTAAACATGACCTCCGGATTGGCGCCGAAATCAGCATACTGAGCCGCTTGGCCTTCCTGCTGAAGCACAACGCCTACTACGGTGCCGGTTGCGGGCTTGCCTATGGAAATGGTCGCTTTGTTATCGGCTCCTATACCAAAGGCATAGTCGTTTACGTCTACATCGGCAGGTCTGATATAGAAGGTGTGATCTACGATATCAGACTCTTTAGCGCCGGATACTACCTTGGCGTGGTACACAACGGTCTTGCCCTGGTTATCCGCGGGAACCGTTACCTCGATATTGGGTTTTGTCTTCCAGTCACCGGCAGCGGGAACCGAGCCCTCGAAGACGTAGGCTCTCCAGAGTTCTACGGGATCGCCGTATTCTGTCGTGGCTTTGATCTTGTCGCCGGCGCTGAGTATGGAACCGTCAGCCGGAGTGATTTCGGGGCTTGTAAGCTTTGTCATGACATCTGTAAGCTTGAACGTATAGGAGGATACAAGACCCTTGTTGTTGTCCGCGTCCTCGTTCCAGATATCAAACACGGCTTCGCCGTCTGCATCGAAGTCAGCAAGCGTCATTTCATAGTCGCCCGCAATAGCGATTTCGTCCGGATTTGCTCTTGAGGGGATCTTAATGAACTGTGAGAAGCCCGCGGGAGCATTATCGTAGAAGAGCTTATCGGTACCAAAGTCAGCAGAGTTAACATAGTTGACACTTGTTTTGCTCCACTTATTAATATAACCGCCGTCCATGTATAATGAGCTTACGGGGATGGGCAGCGTAGCGCCAGTGAGCCTCAGCTGTATTCTGGACATCGCGTCGTTCTCCACAAACTTGGCGGCAACGTATACCAGAGGCTTCGCGTTTGTGATCGTTGTGCCTGCGTTAAGCGTGTCAGAGATATTGGACTTGAGAGTCGCGGCATTAGCCTCGGAGTAGTCCTGATTAAGGTCTGTGGGCTCCTCGGTGGCGCTGACATTCCACTTAACCGTCAGACTGCCTTCGTTGGTTATCTCGAGGAACACTTCTGTGCCTTCCTCAACCTCGAAGTATGTGCCTGATACGTCGGTCTTCGCGGGAATCTCAACGAAGTTGCCGCTTGACTTGTAGTATGCCTTGAAGAAGGGAGCTACGCCGTAGATGTAGCTTGCGGAGTCGCTTATCTCAGAGAAGAATATAACGTTGTCATCAGCGTCCTTCTCTTCGAAGCGGACACCGGCAGTGAGGGTCAATGTATCGCCCTCGGTGCCTGCGGGAGCTATGACCTTCTGGTCAAAGGCGGTATTGTCGTCACGCGTGAAAGTTGTCACAATCCCGTCGTTGAACTGGTAGAAGTATGTCTTATCGCCGAATGTATTGGGTTTGGTAGTAGTCGAAGGATACGAGATTGTAATCTGCTCGCCGCCGGAGGGGGCAATTGAGGTGCCGTTTGCCGGATCAAATGTGGGAAGCTTGGTTGTTCTGAATTTGAGGCTCACGAAATTGGAATCCACATCTTTATTTCTGACCTTTGCGTCGACGAAATATCTCGCGCCAACTACGTCAGTCGGGATCTGGAACTCGTCGCCGGAGGTGAACTCAGTCCATGGCGCGCTTGCGAGATCCGCGGCGGTCTTGGCATGGCGGATGTAGAGTGTATCGCCGCCTGTGATCGTGATCTTGTCTCCGATTCTGACGTTGTAGAACTGAGGACTTGTCTCAAGGACAAATCCGTTGTATGTTACAACGGGAGCGGCGGGTTTATACTTTTCGATCTCCGCGGAGTACCATCTTGCGCTGGCGTTCTCGGAGTAGGCAACAGCTCTGATGTAGTAACCGTCGGAGTAGTCGCCTTCAACCTTAGCGTACCGGAAAGCACCACCTGGATCTAAGAAATCGTCATACGCAACGTCTGTTCCGTTCGCGATGGGATCGCTGCCGTCTGTTGTGTAGCGGACTCCGCTGTAGAGCACCTCAGAAGTGTCGGCATGCTGCTTGTCCATTCTCAGCTGGAAGGACTTTCCGTCGGGCATAACCACGATTGTGGGAGCGACGGGACGGACGCGAACTGTTCTGAAGGTCACTTCGTGACTGCCCGGAGGATCAATTGTGGCGCAGAAGACAACCTCAGCACCTGTGAATTCCTCTTCAATCACATATGTGACGGGAGATCCTAACGCCTCAAGCTGAGTGCCGACGGCGATTTCGGTATGGCAGAGCATAATCTCCGCGCCGACAACCTTAGTGGAGGCGGTAACCTTATCGCCCAGCTTGGCTACCGGGATACCCTCGGTGTAGGCTACGTCTTTGCCGTCCTTTTCGTATGTTACGGTAATGGCGGGATTAGCGTAGCTGGGACCGTTCTTTCTGACAATGTATTCTTTGACTTCACTCTTGCGGTCGTCGGCAGTATCGGCTGTGCCGCCGGTATGTACGGACCACAGAGAAATTTTGACTATTTCAATGTCGGGGTAATCCGCAGCCCAGTCGAAACCAAGTTCGCCGTCTGTGAGGTTTTCATACTTCACGGCAGGTTCGCTGTTGATCTTATAGTAGTTGTCTACGCCTGTAAGATACTCAGCGTTCAGGTCTCCGCCGCTGGCGTATACGAAGTCCGCCTCATGCTCATTCGTATAGGTGCCGTCCATAAGTCTGGGAGCGACGGCGCGGAACTTGAGATCCAGGTCGGAGGTAACCAGCTTGTCGGCGTTGGCATTGGCTATAACTTTAAAGTCAGCCATAACTGTCTTGTTATCACTGATAGCTATACCGTCATAGTTGTTGGAGCCGGACTTGCTGGCGTTCGCGCCCGCGCCCCAGGTCATATTGAAACCTGCCGGGAGATCGGGGAACACGCTCTCAATGATGGCCTGCGCGTTGAAGCCGATGGTGGCTTTGTTGCCTTTGCCCACAAACTCTGTCGTATTGCCGCCCGTTGTCACCTTGATGATGGGAGCGGGATTAGCGAAGTACAGGGCTGATTCTGCGAATGATACAGTCTCATTTGTGCCGGAGGCGACAACCTCGGCTGAAACTTCGATTTTCTTGTTGTATTCGTCTTTTATTGTGTAGATAAGGTTCTTCTTGCCCAGGTTCAGATCCTCATATGTGCTGCCGCCGGCTACGAGAGGCACGCCGTCGATTTTGATCGTTACGATAAGCTCATATGGATAGGCGGGGAAGTCTGCCTCGCCGCTGTCATCGAAAAAACCTACACGTACCTTATCACCTTCATACACGAAGCTGAGGGTGTCCGGGGAAATTATGTCTGTTACGTCAAAATCGTAGTAACGGAATTCGGCAACGGGTCCTATAGGATCGCCGGCGTTGTTAACCGCTACGGCATAGAGATACTTGCCGTTGAGACCGTCTACGAATCCGGAGAAGATTGTGCCCGATTTGGCGGCCGCCAGAGCGTCATCCGCGCCAAGCTTGGCATCAGCTATAGCGTACTTTATCTTATATGATCCGTAGCTTGGGCTGAGCACTACCTGAGAATTTGCCTTGAGGGCTGAACCGGATGGAATGTCGGCTGTGACAGAGACCGCCTTACCCTCAAGCACTCTTACCGCTTCGGGGGAGGATGCCTTGTCAACGCCGGTGTTGGCTTTGGCAATAGCTTTTATTGTTGTCTTCTTGAGGGGCTCTACATTGACTGTAAAGGGACCGGTATACAGCGTGGAGCCGTCTGTGGGTGTTGTGCCGTCGGCTGTGTAGTATACCTTGGATTCCGCCTCCGCGAAGACAATTGTCACGGTGTACGCGCCTGCCTCAAGCAGATCGCCTGTCACAACTACGCCGTCGCTGTCCTTGACAATGATAACCGGTGTGGCAACAGCTGCCTGAGCGGCTGTTGTGAACGAGTATGTCAGCTGAGAAGGAGCGTAACCGGCGCCGTTTGTGATGGATTCGGATACGGCGATGACATACTGCGTATTCGGCGCAAGATCAACCTGCGGATCGATTGTAAACACTGTTCTGTCATCGTTAACCGTTACGGCGATGCTTATCGGGTTGGTGCTGTCGCCGTTCTTATAAAGCGTGAAGTAAGAAACGGCGTTGCTGTTGTTGATGTCGGCAAACCCGCCCTCAGGTGTCTTTATCTTCATGGGCTGGGTATATGTCAGGGTGAGGACGCCGTCCGATGTGGATACGCCCGTTGTGGGAGCAAGAGTTGCGGAAGGTCTCGCCACATTGATTATAAAGTTGCCGGACTTAACTACAGGCACGTTGCCCGCGGCGTTCTTGATGGTGGAGTTGGGTGTTACTGTGTAAACCGTGTTCTCCTTCCATGTTGCCGGCGCTATCGGCGTGATTGTAACCGCTGTGTTGTTGGGAGCGGCGACATTATCCGTTACAGCTACCGTATAAGCCGGAACAGTGCCGTCAACGGCGGAGGTTACCGGGAACAGCGCCTTCAGCGTGGCCTGGTCTGTGATTGAGGACAGAGGAACATTATTATAATACATTCTGTCGGAGTAAACCAGAACCAGAGGCGATGTGTTGGTGAGAAGCTGTGTGGGAATTGAAATTGTGGGGACATTTGTCGGAGGTGTTACTATCGCAGCCAGGATGGAACCTGTATAGAATCTGCCGTATGCAGGTATCTTGGAGGTAGAGCCTGAAGGTACGAATACCGCCGCTACGCTGTCAAGAAGTCCGGGATACATTGTTGTGGTGGCTGTGTAGTAGCCGTCCGCGCCCTGAACAAGAGCTACCGGCTGGCCGGCGGACATGATCTGGGCGGCTGAGGGAACCGCGCCCGCGGATGAGTAGGCAAGGAAGTAAACCGTGCCCGGGGCGGATGTCTTGGCCTCTACCGTCGCGATAGCTGTTCCGCCAATGTTGGAGTAGCTTGTTACGATGGGGTAACTGGCTACGAAGCCTGTGAGAGCGTTTACGTTGGTGATGGCGGCTGTGGAGCGGATCGCGACAGGTGACGTGCCAACTGCCAGCACTACATAATAGTCATAGGCTGTGTTCTGGAGGCCCGTCAGTGACAGCGTTGTCTCTCCTGCGGCGGAGACGGTCGCTGTTGTTCTGGCGGCGATCGCCACTGTGGAATTGTAAGAGGTTGTGCCCTTGGCGGCCTCGTATACCTGGCTCGCGGAGGGGGCTACGCTGCCCTTAGGTACCGCGATAGCATAGGCTGTAGCGCTGCCTGTGGCTTTAACCTTGATTGTCTTTGTGTATGTGCCTGCTGTAGACTGCGCGAAAGTGTCTTCAGCGGGGTAGCCGGCGGCGAAGAAGGGAGCATTTTGTGTATAGATGTCAACCTTCGTCGGATTTCCGGAAACAGCTGCGCCGGTGGCTCTGTAGTAGTAGTACAAGTCGTAGTTGGTGTTGGCCGGGAGAGCGGCTGTCTTTGTAACGCCCTCTACATTGGCTGTCTCAACGATGTTGCCGGAATACAGAACCGGTGTGGCGCCGTACGCGACACCCGCGATTACCTGATCGGCTGTGGGGGCGGGAGCGTTGTTACCGACAATGATGTAATAGAACACTCCGGACGCGTTGTTCAGGTCACGGATCTCGAGAGCGTCGTCAACGATGTAGAACTTCGGGTATACGCCTCCCGCGCCGCTGCCTGTGTACTTGACGCCTGCGAACATGGCGTAAAGACCGGCGCCGATGTTGTACTTTTCGGGTACTACGGAGAATTCGGCGCCGCCGGCGGCGATGTTGGCCTGCTTGACTGTGCCGGCGCCTGTGAGCTTCGTGTTGGAAGCGCCCTGACCGATGGTGAGGTACTCAATTACGGTGTCCTTATCATAAAGGGCAATCGTTGTATTGGGGGTTCCTACGCCAACAGAGGGGAACTTGCCGTCAAGTGTAAGCGTGTTGAAGGGACGCATGTTGCTCGTTACGTTCCTGAAACCGTTGTTATCGCCTGTGGTTTCATTCTTCAGGGTTGTGGAGGTGCGAGTCTCAACAGCGTTCACATTTGTTGTGCCGGAAGCTACAACCGTGGCTCCGTTGCCGCTTGTGGTGTCCACTTCAATCTTGGAGATTGTGCAGTTTACGAGATTGACCGTAGCGGCGCCCCTGATTTTCAGGGTGCCGTTGATGGTGCAGTTCTGGAGCGTTATTGTGCCATGCTCACAGCCCTCCGTCACATAAACTGTACCGAGGAGATTAGCGTTCGTTATTGTAATGCCGGAAGTGTTGATGACGGCATTTGTGGGGTTGGCTCCCGGATCCGTTCCGTAGGAGGAGTTCATGTATATCGTGCCTGCCATACGGTAGAATATGGTAGAAGCCTCCGCACGGGTGATTGTATTCTTCGGGCGGAATGTGTTGTTCGGATAGCCCTTGATGATGTTGTTTTCAGTAGCCGCGATTACATAGGGGAGATATTCGCCGCTTATCTGACCAGCATCGGCAAAGGTGCTATAGGATGATTTGGGTTCAACCCCGAGGTATCTCATGATAAGGGCGCAAGCCTCTTCACGGGTTAAATCCGCGTCGGGGTATACGAAGTTGCCCTTTGTGGTGAGATAGCCGTTGGTAGCCGCCTTCATGATGTCTGTGTAATACCATTTGGATGGGCTGACATCCGCGAAGGAGTGATTGCTGGTGTTCTTTAATCCGAAGGTGTAGTTCTCAATCTTGACGAACTCAGCCTTCGTTACCGGATCTTCCGGTCTGAAGTTTCCGAGGTTGCCCTGCAGGACCGATTTGTCGCTCATGTAGGAAATCTCGTTCACCGCCCAGTGATTGGCGGAGAGATCCTTATAAGCGGCCGCTCCTGCTGTCCCGACCAGTACCGAGCCGAACATCGAGAAGATGAGGGCAAGGCACAGGACGAAAGATAAAGTGCGCTTCATTGTTTTACCTCCCTTTGTTTTTCCGTACGGAGAATTTATAACTTTTTCTCTCGTTACGGTGCGCTTTTTGAGCATTTTAGTGCGTATATGACATTCATGACAGAACCCATGCCAGATGGAGACACTCCCTCCAGCAAAGATTTCCGCATAAAGACATACTTGGTAACATACATTCTATCACAACAAAGTGCAAATTGGAAGTGTTTTTTTTATACTTTGTTATGTTTTGCGAAATTCATGCAAATACGCTAATTATTCAGGTAACTTTTTGTGAAATACGACGTAGATATAGTCCTTTCCCCCGACATAAACTTTCCGGGAACCGGGGTATCCTCGCTCTAATTCAGCGGAATAAGGATATCCACGGTCACTACTTCGCTGTAGGGGCTCTGACCCTGCTGAGTGGAGTAGAGGTCGTTGTACGCGACAACCTTCAGAGTGTACTGCATGTAGTGCTTGAGCGTTGCGGGGTCGGTGTAAATTTTCGCATAATTCTGCAGATTCGCAGTCTGGATTGTGTTCTGAAGAGATATCTGAGGGGATGTAATGGTTGGTGCGTTGCCGTCGAAGGTATAGTGGTACCTTGTGTTGGCGGGAGCGTTCAGGCTCGAGGCGGTGATCGTCAATATCTGGGTGTTTGCCGGCAATGTGGCGGTCTTTGAGGTCTGGGTGTAGGGAACATCATTGATGTATACCACAGGGATAGCCGGTCTCTGTGTTAGGGGTGTGCCGGTGTTTATAATTATGAGGTTATATGTCTTGTAGGAGGAGGGCTGGAGAATTCCGGCTTCATCGTACTTGATAGCCATGAGTTTTACCGTCATCTTGCCCGTCTGATTTATGTCGGTGATGGTAATGGAGGCGCCGCTCTTTCCCGAGGGAGATGTCTTAGAGGGAAGGGAGCCGTCAAGGGTGTAGTAGATTGTGGCGTCCTCCTCTGCACAGAAGAGCTTCAGCACGTCGCCGTTGTTCACAACCGCGTTGTCCGCCAGAGGCTGGTTCTGATAGTTCATGAGGAGAGGGATTGCCGTGGCTTTCTCAACAATGTACTGATAGCTTGCCTCCTGGCTATAGGTGTTGCCCACCTTCGCAACAGCTCTGAGGATGAATCTCTGGTACGCGATCTGGGTATCAACGGTTACATCGGTGCGTGTGGCGGCGCCCTGCTTCGCGTTCGTGCTTGCAAGGGGTGACAGACCGTCGGTGGTGTAGATGATAGTGGCGTTAGGTGTAGCGCAGGTGAGCTTGATTGTCTCGCCAGGGAACACGGATGTTCCGGAGGCCTTGCTCGCAACAGGAGCGGACACAACACCCTGGGTGCCGGTGGTGGAGAAGGTGAACTCCTCGGGTGTGGGAGCAAGTCCCGCTTCGCTTACAAGGTCCTTGATCTCAATCTTGAAGCGTGTAGCCGTTGGCCAGCCGCCCCAGGGAGGGGTTATGGCTACGGTTCTGTTGGAGGTGACCGTGATGGCGTGACCGCTGAGCTGAATATCAGCGCCGGTGGCGGCGTTGGTGGCGGTGATTATGATATAGTCCGCGATGTTGGTGATGAACGCGAGGGGCGCGTGGTTCGCCTTGCACCACATCTCATTTGTGAAGGAGAGCGTAATGCCTGTTTCTACCGGATAGTCTCCGTTTACCGGCTGCGCGGAATAAATTGCGGTTACGGTGTTTGTGGGCTTGGAAATGTCAAGCTTTATCGGCGTCGCCGGGCTTATCGTATCGGTGGAATCCTTTGTAACAACGTACAGATCGTAGTTTGTTGTGCCGTTCACAAGGTCGATGACGCTGACGTAGTCCTGGATGTTGGCTTCAACCGTCTTCTGGCCGTAAACCGCGGCGGTTGTCATAGTCTTTGATATGATCTGCTGCGCCGTGGGAGCGGTGCTTCCCTTTGCCACAGCCGCCCAGAATATGGTGGCTGTGCGGGTGAGCTTCGCCTCAAAAATCGCTGAGTTGGAAAGTGTCGTATATACCTTCGGATAGCCAGAAGCGAACGCGTTCGTTATGGGCTGAAGCTTCTCGGGAGCGGAGTAGTTGCCTCTGTTGGCGAGCTCCTCGATTACCACATACACGTCATAGTATACGGTAGTTAAGAGGTCCGTAAGCTGGGCGGCATATTCGTTTGCCACGTTGGACATTTCGATTCTGGCAGCTTTGACAACGTTTGTTACGCCGTAGCTCTGGCCTGACACAACCTCGGCGGCGGTGGGAGCGGCGCTTCCCCTCGGTACCGCGATAATATATGCGAGGGCAGGCTCGCTGACCTTGATCTTGACCTCGATCATAGCGGCGACCAAGTCGTTGATGGCCTTCATCTCTGCCTTGGGATAGCCTTCAACAAAGGCGGGACCGGCTTTGCCGGAGGTGGTGCGGAGCTTGCCGCCGATGTTGGCGGTGATATTGGGAGCGAGTACCCACTCGTCTGGTATGGGCACGATCGTTACGTTACCGGTGTTGATGTTGGCTTTACCTATCTTGCCGGTGCCGGTTATAGTGGCGGCGGCGTTGAGGGTGATGTTGTTGATCTGTCCTCCCGCCGCTAAGTCAATCTTCGTGTTGGCGTAGTCGGAGTAGAGGGTAAAGGAGCTGACTTCACCCTGCACGCTATAGGACACACCTTTCGTCTGGGCTGTCACGGTGCCGGTGTTGCCGGAGAAAGTAATCGTTGCGGAAGGAGAACCGATAGATACGATCTTTCCGCCGATCGCCACGTTCTCAAGAATAATCGTTCCCTTGGCGTTCTGGGTGATGTACAGGTTTCCGGGAATCGTCATATCGCGCAGAGTCACGCCGGAAGCTCCGATGGTGGCGTTTTTGGCGACCGTATTGGAGTAGGTGCCGGCGGTGTTGTAGAAGTTGCCGATAACGTTGTTGAAGACTCTGGCAACCTCGCTGCGCTTGATGTTGTCAAGGGGACGGAAAGTTCCGTCGGGATAGCCGTTGATGATTCCCTCTCTGGCTACCGCTCCGATATAGGGGAGCGCCCAGGAGGATATCTGGCTGGAATCCGCGAAGCTGTTGACGTTTGAGGTCTCAAGCCCCAGGGCTCTGCCAAACATTGCGGCTGCTTCCTGTCTTGTGAGCTTCTCCTCGGGCTTTACCTTGCCGCTGAAAGTAAACATATAGCCGGCGGCGTCGGCAATGCGGATCTGATCATAGTACCAGGCGTCGGTGCTCACGTCGGGGTAATTAATGCTCGACATGGCTTCAAAACCGAAGGTACGGTTCATCATGGTTATGTATTCACTCTTGAGGATATTGTTTTCCGGGCGGAACGTGTCGTCCGTGTAGCCTTTGATTACGCCTTTGCCTATGAGATACTCAATGTCCTCCTTAGCCCAGTGACCTTTGATGTCGGTAACCGCCATGGCAGGGGCAAGGGCTCCCAGTACCAGCAGCAGCGCAAGCACAAATGATATCAGTTTCTTTTTCAATATAGTTTGCCTCCTTTTATATGACTCTTCTTCGTTTTCATTTTGACTTCTTTTTTATTAGACGCAGCGAAGATAAGAAAAGTTTCATACCTATCCCACCAATAATATATTACCACATTTCCTCCATAAATGAAAGTGACAATTTGATTAAGTTTATGAAATATGGCTTCTTTTGGCGCGATTTTACGTATCTCCATGTGCCGAAGTGCAGGTCAAAACTGCGAGTATTACCTCATCAGTCTCATAATACGGCGCGCCGCACCATGAGACAGCTTCCTCATCAAGGAGAAGCCTTGTAACAGGCTCCTGTCTTTAGCATATGCAGGAGGGATTATAAACATTATATTCCCTTGCTATTCCACCTTTTCCGTGATACAATTTTACCATAAAGGAGCGTGATATATAATGAATACTATATTACATTATTCTTACCCTGAACGGGAGTACATGTCGGGGCTGCCATTCGGGGGAAAATCCCTGGCGGCGATGGGGCTTTGCGAGGGCAACACCCATAGAATCGCGCTGAACCACGAGGCTCTCTGGAGAGGCAAACATTCTGACAGAACCTGCCGGAATGTATCTCACAGGCTGCCCCTTGTCAGGGAGCTTCTGCTCAAACGCGATTTTGAGTCCGCGAAGTTTCTCTCAAACTACTATTTCGGCGGCGGAGGCGGCCTTATGGCGCACGGGAAGCGGATAGACGCCTATCAGCCGGCGGGCGACCTTATCATCTCTGTCAGCGAGTCGGATTTCACCTCCTATGAGCGTTCCCTGGACCTTGAAAAAGCTCTTTTCTCCGCGAAATACACCCAAAATAACAAAAAATATTCCCTTTCCTCCTTTATCGACATAAACTCCGGCACCCTTGTCTCCTCTCTGAGCTGCGATACCTCCTCTGATTGTCTGCTTGCCCTCAGCCGTATCCCGGACAGGGACTGCTCCCTCACCTATAGCGGGGACGACACCTCCTGCTCCCTTACGGGACGGTTCCCCGAAGGCGTTGTCTTTACAATATATATGAAAGTCATCACAGACGGAACAAGCAAAGTGACGGATAAGGGCGTCTCTATTAAAGACTTCACCAGTCTAAAAATCTTCCTCTCCGTATCCCTTTCGGAAACACCAGAATTGCCCCCGAGCCTTAATTATGACAGAATTTATTCCTCCCACGTATCATCGTTCTCCCGCATGTTCAACCGTGTATCCCTCACCCTTGAGGGGGAGGAATCAAAGCTTGACACGGATCAGCGGGTGCGCCGCTTCCGGGAGGGCGGAGAAAGCCTTGTGCCGCTCCTCTACTTCAACTTCGGCCGCTATCTTCTTATCTGCGGCTCCACCGGCTCCCTCCCCCTGAACCTGCAGGGCAAGTGGAACGATGAGCTGCGTCCCCCCTGGGAAGCCGACTATCACAACAACATAAATCTGCAGATGAACTACTGGTTCGCCGAGGAGCTGGGATATAGCGACTGCCACAGGGTGCTCTGCGATTTTATCCTTTCCATGGAGGAATCGGGAAGAGACGCGGCGAGGAAGCTTTACGGCTGCAGAGGCATCTACATCTCCCAGACCACCGACGCCTCGGCGAAAATCACCCCCGAATCCTTCGGCTATGCCGTATGGGTAGGCGCCGCCCCCTGGTTCTGCGCCCATCTTATGAAGCACTACGACTATTCCCTTGACAAGGACTACCTCAGGGACAAATCATACCCCTTCATGAAGGGTTGCGCTAAGTTCTTTGAGGACTACCTTTACGATGTAAACGGCACGCTGGAAATCATGCCCTCCCAGTCACCGGAAAACAGCTTTAAGGAGTGCGGACCGCCTTTAGGCGTATCAATCTGCGTGTCAAGCGCCATGGATTGCCAGCTTGTGGCGGAGCTTCTCGCCTTATGTATCCGGGCGGCCGGTATTCTCGGCGTTGACGGGGATAAAGTCGAGCTTTGGAAAGACATACTCTCAAGGCTCTCCAAGGTGAAAATCGGCTCCGACGGGCGTATCCTGGAATGGGGCGAGGAGTTCACCGAGTCCGAGCCGGGGCATCGCCACGTGTCCCATCTCTACGGGCTTTACCCCTCCAACCTTTTTGCCCCCGGGGACGATTTATACAACGCCGCGGAGCGCTCCCTTGACGAAAGGATGCGCCACGGCGGAGGCCACACCGGCTGGAGCCGCGCCTGGACCTCCTGCCTCATGGCAAGGCTAAACAGGGGCGCGGACGCATACGAGCACCTGAGAGCCCTTATCTGCGACTTCGCCACCACCTCCCTTCTTGATCTGCATCCCCCCAGAATTTTCCAGATAGATGGCAACATGGGAGGCGCCGCCGCGGTAAGAGAGCTGCTTGTCCGCTCCTGCTACGGTAAAATCGAGCTTCTGCCCGCAATTGAGGGACTTCCCAATGAATGGCAGTCGGGCAAGCTTGAGGGCTTCCGCGCCGAGGGCAATGTTGAGATTTCCATGGAATGGAAGAACGGCCGCATGGTATGGTATGACATAAAAGCCCCCGAGGGCAGCAGCGTGATCGTTTCCACTCCCGGCGGTTAGGAAGAGATTGTTTTCTGACTTGTAAAGGCAGATGAATTAAGCAAGGCTTCATTAAATCCGCCCGGTTCGCAGACAAATATCCCAAATATGTTGGTTTGTCAATGATATGTTACACCGAGGCGCAAGAAATTAAAGAGAGTGATTTTAGGAGAATTCCAGTTAAGAGGCCGCATAGGGAAGTTGTTATATTTACGGAGATGAACAGCAAGTTGAG
>JAAZBA010000088.1 GCA_012514045.1 Clostridiales bacterium
AAAACGCAGGCTTCTTATAATTCAGCACGTTTTTTACCCGCTCTTTCACACCCACCTCGCCGAAGGCCAATGGGCAGGCGGCAACCATTCGTCGCGGAACACTGCACGAGAGCAGCGCCTCAGAATAGGCTTTTTTATCGTGAGCGCCCCAGTCTTTTACGACCTTTTCATCGCAGGCCATTTCTATATCCCTGCACAAAAGTACGTATGCAAGCCAGCACAGCGGATTGAACCAGTAGATGGTAAGGAGCAGGAAGCCCAGCGGTTTCCACCAGTGGTCATGACGCTTCAGATGTGCGTTTTCGTGGGCGACAACATAGTCGCTTTGCGCGTCTCCCATTGCCGAGGGCAGATAGATGCGAGGATGAAGGACGCCGAGAATAAAGGGCGTGTCGATGTGATCGCACAGCCAGATGTTGTCGCGAAGTGACGCTCCTTCCCTTACTTTCTTTTTGATTCGCAGATAACTGACAATCGCATAGCCCAGCATAGCCGCTACGCCAACTACCCATATACAGGATACGATAATAGTCCAAATTTGCACTGGGTTTACGCTTACGCCCACTTCCGGCGCAAGTGACCCAGCGATAACAGGATTAACGACACTGTTTATTGCCGGGATACCGCTTGTGATACCCGGTGTCTGGGAATAAAGAATATCCTGGCCGACTGTCTCTGTGCTGGGTATCAACGAGAATGCGCTTTCAAAGGAAAAGGGACAAATTAGACGAATCGCCACAATCAGCCAGAGGGCACAAATAATGGCTTTCGGCGCTTTTTTCAGCACAAGGCGAAGGATGATTACCGCCAGTATCAGCCAACTTGCGGGGATACTCATGTTCAGTATTTTTAAGAAAACAATATCCATTCCTCATCCCTCCTCATAAGCTTCAATGAGCTTGCGTATCTCGGAGACTTCTCCCGGTGTCAGATTCTTTCGCGCCGTGAACGCGGTGAGAAAGGCCGGGAGCGAGCCGTCAAATGTCTCGTTGACAAAAAGTTCCGATTGAACAGAATAGAATTCGTCGCGGGAAATAAGCGACGTCACGGTGCCGCCGTTGTTTTGAAACAGGCCCCTTTCACTGAGCCGTTTGAGAACGGTGTAGGTCGTTGTCCGCTTCCACCTGAGTTCCTTTTCGCATATGTTTATCAGCTCCGCTGTGGACAGCGGCTCATGTGACCAGATAATGTCCGCAAAGCGTGATTCAATCACGCCCAATTTCATATCACTCATAAAAAAAGCCTCCTTGTGTCTATTCTATGTAGACATGTACAGTCTACCATTTGTAGACGGCGTTTGTCAAGAGAATATACACAGTTTTAGTGGAACGTTTCTTTACGGAATAGCAACAGAGCGGTCTGTCCTTATCTTGTTTTGTTGTATGCTTCTATATGTAACATGAGCATTTGCCCCCGGATTATCATTTCCGTAACCTTCCAAAAGGTTGATTACGCCCCAGATACCGAGGCCTGCGCCGAGTGCGATAACAAGGGTCTGCAATACACCTACTGCGCTGTTGAAAAATTCCATAGAGTAACCTC
>JAAZBA010000211.1 GCA_012514045.1 Clostridiales bacterium
AGAAGCAACAGATCTTGCCCAAAAGGAGCTGACTTCTGAGTACGCAGCCGATGTTGAAGGAGTAAAAAAGGTAAATAACCTGATGACCGTTGCTTCAGTCAAGAAACCGGTAGAACAAACTCCGGGCGAAAAGATCGATGACGCATCCATAACCGGCCAAGTAAAAACTGCACTGATGACCCATCGTTCAACCAGCGCTATAAACACCAAAGTCACTACCATGGATGGAAAAGTAACTTTGACCGGAATTGCCAAGAACTCAGCAGAAAAATCTCTTGTATCAAAGCTAGTCGGAGATATTCAGGGAGTAACCGGTATAGATAATAAAATGACAATTCAGTAACAATTGACCTACCGCAATCTTAAACTAAACCTTAGAAACTAAGGTTTCTGCTTGGCACAGACAGTATGTCAAAATGTATCAAAGCTTGCTATATCGAGTGGTTTCCGCTAAGAACTTATCATGACAGTCTACAGAACAAAAATAGTAGCAATTGGACTCATAAAGAGCCGTTAAGGCGACCAATGCCTTATTGACCTGAATACCGCATACCGGGTCAAACACAAGGTTTCGTATCTGATATTGTTTGATATGTGTTAATTGAAAATACGTGTCAAGAAAGTATAGAATTCTAGTCTCTACCCATGATTCAATTTGTGCTGTATCCGAAGAATCCGATTCCAGAGTAAGAGTTTCTTTCTTATCGTATTTGACAAATACCGGAAGTATTTCCAGATTGCAAACAATGTACATTGTTTCTATTTCAACATCAGGAAAAATGGTAAATCCAAAGGACACTGAAGCCGGAAACTGCGGCGTAATTTCAAATACCGAATTACATTGGCTTTTGGCAGCTTGCTTGGGGTCTGTCAAAGTGATAGATGCGTTGTCAAAATAGTCTGCCAATATTTCCATGCGCGGCCGAATAATGGAATCGATTATTTTAACAACGTTTGAGCTGTAAGCAGCTAAACGCTCATTTCTTTCCTTATGCTGTTGGTACAATGCTACACGGTACGATTCTATTCTATCAGCGTTTGCCTTAAGTTTGTTTTCTATTTGCTCTATATATTCTCTATATAAGTGCATATTTCATAAATCCTTTGTAAATATGTGGGGATAATATCAAATTGATATGGTTTATGTGTAACTTTGACGAAATCGTCAAAGACACCGACCGTTCTATATTTGTTACTATCCTTCCTAATACGGTGCCGGCCAAATCCGCCATGTAATTCAACGGTCCTCATGACGTCAGCGTTGTTGCTCCTGTCGCAATAACCTATCATTACTCGTCGTAGCACCTTGCCTGTCCCGTAACTTACTTGTTCACTTATGCAACATTTTTGCCTGACCCCGCACTATGATTGATTTTTGGAACAACGATGTCTTATCCGCCAAGACAATTCTCGAACACCGCAGAGATACCCCACTGTAAGACCTGTAATGAGTGTTAATGTAACCAATAAAAGTGTACTTCGCATTGTGTTTCCTTTCATAGCAATATGTATTTGCGCAAACAAGCAATAATGATGCCACCTTAATAGGGACAAAGGTCACAACGAAAATGCAATCGTGATACTTCTATATGAGTCGGCATGAATCTGTTCAAATGCATCATAAACCTCCTTATATAGAAGTGATTCGCGATGAGTTGCCGATACCATCTGGCTTGGATTTTGCACAGTCTGAAAAGAATTTGCGTATCGTACAAAATGTACGCTAATGCAATGAATAAGAAGCATAAAGAAGGATACTGCTATGAAAGCATTGGTTTTATACGATTATCCGCCGTCACCCGGAGGATTAGCCACACAGGGAGATCTTTTGTATCGCGGACTCAAGGAAATCGGTGTCGAGACACATGCAGCACATTTTGAGTCAGCACAGGAAAAAGAATGGTACTATCGTTGGTTCAAGCCCGACGTGGTGGTCGGTGTCGGATATTGGGGACATACACCTCATCTAGTGCTTCACCCGCAACGATATGGTGTAAAAGCAGTTCCGTGGCTCGTGGCCGACGGTTACGTGGCGAACTTTCAAGAAGTACTGGAGGCCTTACCGCTCATTCTTGTAACATCCAACTGGGTCAAGGAAGTATATGTGAGAGACGGCATCAAAGGCGATAACATCCATGTGTTGCCGGTGGGTTGTGACACTGATTCATTTATTCCTCGTATGCGTGATGACCCGAAAGTTGCCGCTGTCCGTGAGGCACTTGGCGTGGCACAAGATCAAGTAATGATTTTAACGGTAGGCGGGGATGCTACCTCCAAAGGAGCACAAGAGGTAATGCAGGCATTGTCTCTTATTGACAAGGAAGCACCCGACTGGAAATACGTCTGCAAGGTTTGGCCTCAGCCCAGAACAACAAAACAAAACATGGAAGATATGCGCCTAGCCACGGATCTCGGCATAGAAAAGAATGTAGTGTTTGCTACGAATGTTGTTTCCCGCAATTTTATGCCCTATCTCATGGCCGCGTGCGACATTTACGCGGCACCTTCAAGACTCGAGGGTTTCGGCATGCCTCAGGTAGAGGCCGGTGCATGCGGTAAGCCGGTTATTGGAATTAATGCGATGGCCATGAAGGATACGCTGGTACACGGTGAGACAGCACTACTTGCAAATGTCTCATCTGAAGTATGGGTAAACGAAGCTGTGGTGGGCCAAGACCAGGGATTTGAAACCACCCGACGAATCGTGTTTGCAAATCCTAGAGCTGCGGATTTTCGCGCCAGTATCTTTGATCTTTCTGAACATCTTATGAAGCTGAT
>JAAZBA010000253.1 GCA_012514045.1 Clostridiales bacterium
TATCCTTGACGAGGTGTCAATGATAGATATGCCACTGTTCTACGCGCTGCTTGATGCTTTGCCGGAGCAGGCTTCACTTATTATGATAGGTGACTCCGACCAGTTGCCCTCCGTAGGTCCCGGTAATCTCTTGAAGGATCTAATTGCCGGAGGCGCAATAAAGACGGTATACCTGAAGGAAATATTCCGTCAGGCTCAGCAGAGTATGATAGTCATGAATGCCCACGCTATCAACACAGGCAGAATGCCGAGCCTTGATGCCAGCAACGATTTCTTCTTTATGCGCAGAAACTCTGCGCAGGATTTGATTACAACGGTAAAGGAGCTTTGTAGAACAAGGCTTCCTTCATATTTTGATATTGAGCCATCACAGATACAGGTCATCATGCCTTCAAAACTTAGAGAGACAGGCACTTACAACCTGAATAACCAGCTCCAGACTTCCCTTAATCCGGGTCGTCCCGGAGTCAGGGAATACCGCTTTGGAGATATGGTGTTCAGAGAGGGTGACAAAGTGATGCAGATTAGAAACAACTACGATATAACATGGCACAAAAGCGACATGAGTGAGGCCGGTTGGGGTATATTCAATGGAGATATAGGCATAATCGAGCGAATTTCCATTGAAGAAGAGATTATTGAAATCAACTTTGATGACAGAATCACCGATTACTCTTTAGATTTGGTGGAGGATCTGGAGCTCGCATACGCAATGACGGTACATAAATCCCAGGGAAGCGAGTTTGAAGCAGTGGTTTTTGTGGCCTTTGACGCTCCCGCAAGACTTCTTACGAGAAATATTCTCTATACCGCGGTTACAAGGGCAAAAAGAGTGTTCGTAGCCGTTGGAAAGGATGAAATAATCTGGAGAATGACTCAGAATAATGACGCAAGAACACGTTACAGCGGTCTTAAGGAGAGGATAAAACTCCTGCGAGGCTCAGGGAACAATGAAGCATAATGAATCTTCCCAGTCTGAAGAGAAGTGAGCTATGAACATAAAAAGCAGTATTGCAAATCTCCTTTTTAAGAAAAAATGTATCTTCTGTCGCCGTGATATCCGGGGTGGAGGAGACGTTTGCGTATGCCTTGACTGTATGCTAAACCTTACAAAGGAAGGTGGATTTGAGAGAACGCTCCTCGATGGAAGACGTTGCCTGTATGCCCTGAGTTACACAAAGCCTTCTGTGGCGGCGGCAATCAAGAGGTTCAAGTTTAACGGAAAAATTCAGTATGCCGACACACTTGGTGAGTTGATATTTCTGTGCGTAAAGGATGAAGATCTGTTCGACGTGATAACTTATGTGCCCTGCAGTATTCTGAGAAGGATCAGCAGAGGTTACGACCAAAGCCGTCTACTGGCGGAGCATGTGGCAAAGAAGTTAGATAAAAGAGCAACTGTTACTCTTCGGAAAATACGCCATAATAGAAAACAGTCTACGCTTAAAGAGGAAGAGAAGGCACAGAACGTAAAAGGCGCCTACAGAGCCATAGAAAAGAACATAATAGGCAAAAGAATACTGCTTATTGATGATATTGTGACCACAGGCTCTACAATAATGGAATGCGGCAGAACTCTTGCGGAAGCGGGAGCGAGAAGCATAGTATACGCCTGCGCCGCGTTCGCAGGATACAGGAAAACAGGGAGGATTTAAAATGGCAAGCGATATCGGCATGGATCTCGGCACCTCCTCGGTGCTTATATATTTAAAGGGTAAGGGTATAGTGCTCAGGGAGCCCTCTGTAGTGGCAGTAGACCGCTCCAATGGCAAGGTACTGGATGTGGGCTCAGATGCCCAAAAGATGCTTGGACGCACTCCCGGCAACATAGCCGCAATCTGCCCCCTAAGAGAAGGAGTCATATCCGACTACGAGATGACA
>JAAZBA010000391.1 GCA_012514045.1 Clostridiales bacterium
AGCGCGAGCATTTCAAACACCTACTGCATTTTAAGTCGCCAATACAAATTAGATATGTAGATTTAAAGGATCCTTCTCTTGTTTTACATCTTGTCGAATCTGGTTTTGGTGTTATCCCTCAGGCCTGTTGCGTTCCGGAGTGGGTAGGTGATGTTCATTTCATTCCCGTGGAAAAACATGGCATGGAAATCACTTTATATCTCGTGGTCAAAAAATCAAACAAATCAAATTCACTGAGACTGCTCCGAAGCAAGATTTTGGAAATGTCTGCTCAATACCGGTGATTTATATTGGTCAGAGTGTGATATCGCTTATATTGATTTAAGCACATGACTGTAAGTATGAACACTTTTTTACTAACCACTAAATTAAAGGAGGTTGCTTATGCAAGCGGTTAAAAAAGAATTATTCTGTGACCTAGCGATAGTAGGAGGCGGTGTTGGAGGATGCGCCGCCGCGATATGTGCCGCACGGAGGGGACTCCGCGTAATACTGATTGAAAAAGGAGTTTCTTTAGGCGGCCTTTCAACCAACGGCTATGTTCCGCAGATTGCAGGCGGCATCGAGGGGCTAAGCCTTGAGTTAGCTCAACGATTAGAGGGAGTTCATCAGCTGGAGCGAACAAGACCCGAGGACAATTACTACCGCAACCCCAGTTTTGAGCCCGAGTACGGTAAATTTGTGCTTGAGGATATGGTTACTCAGGCCGGTGCCCGCGTTTTATATGACGCCACATGCATGGACGTCGAGATGGACGGGACAAACATTAAGAAGGCGTTCTTCCACACAAAAGGCGGCGTAATGAGTATATCTGCTAAAATATTCATTGACAGCACCGGCGATGCGGATCTGTCGGCTATGGCGGGAGTGCCGTATGAAGTCGGCGGTGTTGACTTCGCGGGATTCAATATGTCGACAACCCTCGGTTCCCGCTGGGCAAACGCAAACCTTACCAAATACAATGAAGCCGAAGCGGCATACAAGGCGGAGCAGCTTGCCAAGGGCATTGAAAACCCTACGCCGCTGGTATATGACCTTGAAGAAAAATGGATACAGGAGGGCAAACTGGTACGCCATGTCTGTAACCCCGCCAGCGGTTTCTTTAAAATTCGGATACCTAACACTACGATGGAGAACGCCGATTTTGTCACATTCTCTTTCCACAGTTACTACTGCCGCAACACCGACGTTGAGGATATCAGCCGTCAGGTAATTGAACAGCATCAGCTCATGCAGGGCTTCCATACATTTCTCAGAGAGTGCGTCCCCGGATTCGAAAACCTGCGCTTAGTGGGTGTCGGATCTCTGCCCGGTGTCCGTGACAGCCGCCGTATTTTCGGAGAATACATGCTAAAAGCTGCTGATGTCGTTTGCGGAACAAAATTCGAAGACGGTATAGCCCGCTTCCCCGAGATGCTCGACACTCACCACCCAACCAACAGCAAGCTTGTTTTCCAGCGCCACATTCATATGAAAAACCCCACCGGCAGCGCGATTACATTGCAGAAAGGCTGCCCGAAGGAAATGCATCCCTTTGGCGAGCCAGAGGGCATGGAGGTAAGATCCAGCCCCAAAGACCATTGCGATATTCCATATCGTTCTCTGCTGCCGATAGGCGTTGATAACTTGCTGGCCGTCGGACGCTGCTGCTCGGCTGAGTTCCACGCAAACGGTGCAATGCGTATAATTGCGCCCGCCATGGGTACCGGACAAGCTGCCGCTGTAGCCGCTGATATTTCGATAAGGAGCAATGTGCGCCCCAGGGATTTAGACGGGCGCGATGTGAGAAAGGCACTTATTGAAGAGGAAGGAATACCTCTTGATAAGCCCTGCGACGGCTATTGGGAAAATCTCAGAAATACTGAAGGTGAATATGCAATAAACCCCGGCGACTTCGTGGTTATTGTGCCAAAGTCGTAGCAGCAAGTGTGAGCCGTTTTAAGTTTTTACATATAGTTTGTGACGGTTAAAATTTCAAATATCCGGCAGGAGGTGCAAACGTCCTGCCGGATAATTATCAAAGAACGATACTTAATGCCATTGCGAGCCTTCGCCCGGTATTTGACTATCCCTTTACCTATCGGTTATTTGTAAAATATGGTCTTCTTTACTGTTTCTATGATTTCACTAGATTACCAGACTGTATAAAACAGTCATTAATATCACATAAGCGATAAGAACATAAAACCATCGACCGGAGAACTTGTAGGTGCGGAGCGATGATAAGTTCAGGATCAACAGTATCATAAAGAATACATATAGGATAATCGAAAAACAAATATGAGAAAAATATCGCTCGAACATAAAAAGTGCAGCAAGCAATAAAACATTATTATCCAGAGCTAACCCTTGATACGTCTTTCTATCGATCATACCGAACACATTGAAGTAACTTAATCGAACAGCACCTGCCGCGAGAATGAGAAAAGATCCGGGAAGGAACCATAGATTGAAACGGGCATAGCTAAAAAGAAAGACAGAAGGGAACACACCAAAACTTACTATATCAATTAAAGAGTCAAGTTGTGATCCAATGTGGCATTGAACATCTGTGCGACCAGCTGTTCTTCGGGCAATAATTCCGTCAGCCCAATCGAACAGGACAGCCCACAAGATTCCAATCAGTGCAAAAGAAAATAGCCCGGAAAATGCTAAACAGATACTAATCAATGCACAAAAAAGCCCGATAAGAGACACTATGTTCGGTAAGTCTTTCAGAAAATATATCATTGAGTAAGATTTTTTCTGTTGTGTATCGGAATCCACCAGCCGGTTTATATGTTTTGCCATTCGATCTTCCCCCTTATGATTTCACGGATTGATTTTGCTTCTCTATGTTTGAGATTCATCACTTCCAAGAATCTTCTTTAAAGCGAGCACTAAGATATGGTTTTCTTCTTGACTTTTTATCGAAATCCTGACAAATTGTCCGTGAATTCCGGCTTTCCCGGATAAGTCCTTAATATATATTTTATAAGAAAACAATAACTCTTCTGTTAGTGCGGTTGCTGAATAATCATTTAGTATTTCACATAAGACAAAGTTAGCTTGGGTAGGAAAAATCTTCAAGTTTCTGATCCGTTTTAAATCCTTAATAAACTCCTCTCTCGTTTTCACAAATCGTTCAATAGCTTGTCGATAATCATCATTATATTTTTCGCATATTTGCATGTAAAACTCTGCGATTGAATTGATATTCCATATGGATACATCTCTTTTGATGTATTGAATCAAAGGTTCGTCGGAACTGCAGATTATACCCAGACGTAACCCCGGAACTCCGTATGATTTGGATATGCTCTTTACAACGACGAGATTCTTATATTCCGCCAATATTCCGTCGGTAAGTATGGTTCTCGCTCTGAGAGATGCTGAAAAATCGATAAAAGACTCATCAACGATAAGCCGAAT
>JAAZBA010000079.1 GCA_012514045.1 Clostridiales bacterium
CGCCGCTTGATACGAGCAGCTTCCGTATATCTTTCATGCGGCGCTGCTTTCTCCTTGTCGATCTTCTTGCGCCCCTGGCAAGCCTCCTTGCCTCGGCCAGGGAGGAGCCGTCTTTGGGGTTTTCAGCTCCGGGGAATAGCCTGACTCCCAGTGCCTCTATCTTGTTCCTGTCGTGATCCAGTACCGCCCAGCCAACTGATGTAGGGCCCAGGTCGGCTCCCAATGTGTATCTCATACACTTCATAGTATTTGTTTTCTCCTTGTTTAAAAAAGGGTACCCCGGTCAAACAAGCATATAATGCCTGCGGACCGGGGGATACCTTGCGTGATATTACCTTAAGTAATACCACTTATTATAGCAACAGGCACATCTTCCATTAACACTATATCAAAACGGATAACGGTAAACAAGTATTATTTAAAAAAATATTTATCAATATTTTATATTCCATAAAGATATTCTTATGGGTTATGGTTAGAGCGGTTTGGTTACGGATATGGAGAGGGTTTGGGGGATATTGCGAGGGTAGGTATAAAAGAAAAAGACCCCCGGGAGAGGGTCTTCTTCTGTATATTCTGCTATGTGTTTACGTTTTGTATCACTGAGAAGCGCGTATTTCAATAAACTGTTCTGACCTGCTGTTTTCTGAGATCCTATTGTAATCTTCTCTGCTTATTGCAGTATCAAACAGTCCTACGGAATCATCCCCGCTGTGTCTGTCAATTCCGCTGTAACTCAGGCTGGCATCCTCATAACGCTTGAACTTAAAGATAGCTTCGTTCATTACAGAGCTGTTGAACACGCCAAGACTGACCAGTGTCTCGAAATCCGTTGTTTCCAGTCCGGTAACACGTTTGAAAAGACCCGGTTCAAGCTGTGTTATGACATCCTTAAGGGAACGTTCGCGGTAATCCGTCAGATACATGAAGATAGGGACCCTTGTCGCGAACTTGATAAGTTTCTCCTGGATCTCCTTACGCTTCTTTTTATATTCCTTTTCATCTTTTGAGAGCTTTTCTTTCTGTTTTGCGGTCATGTTTTCGCTCTCTTTTCTTGCCTTCTTGACAGCTTCGCTTCTGTTTATAACGGTCTCGATGACATTTGAGCCAAGAGCCCTGAACCCCTCTATCTTCATAATGGCATCCATTGCCTCTTTGTTCCCTATGATCCGTTTCAGCGTATCGTTATCCACTTTGACGAGAAGCGCGCTCTGCCATCGTTTTGCAAGCAGGACTGCGGAAGTCCCAGCTGTTGTTATATCCAGTATTTCTATTGCACTGACCTGATGCATAGAGCTGCCGTCATAAGCCAGTACAGGCAGGAAATTTATAAATTCACCTACTTTATTTTCAACGCTCTTTTCAGTAACATTCAAACGGCAGCTGTAGTCTGATATCTGCCGCAATGACCGGTCCAGCGCAAAATCAAATATATAACACTCCTGTTTTATAATTTCCTCTTTTCCGTCATCTTTCTTTATTGTCCATGGACTCTGTATTCTGAATGCAGCCTGGAAATATGTTTCAGGTGAAGAGAGGTTTCGCAGCATGAATATGCCTGTCCAGGGACGTATAGTCACTCCGGCAGTCAGCTTTCCGCATGACAGTGTAATGGATTTGCTGTGCAATGGGTCTTTCATAGAATCGCGCACCGGACCCAAAGCAGAAAGTCCGATACCGGCGCCGGGACCGGCGCATATATTCAGTTTGTAGTCATGATAAAATGCATTCTGTTTCTCTCTGAGCAGGTTTGCCATTGCATGGCATGAGGCCACATTTGGTAAAAACCATAAGGTATGGGTAAGGACGTTCAGCAGGCTTACATCTGAATATGGCATCGGGGGGCGCTTTGCTCCCAGTTTGAGCTCGTCCAAAGTAGTCTCAAGGCATGCTCCGCGGATAAGATCAAGCCATTTCTGAACGTGGTCCTTGAATACAAACTGTGCGCTTGTTCCATGACCTTCAGCGGAAAAGAAGGTACTGAGATCAAACTCATTGAATTCGCCCTGTTTTGCTATATCGACAATATGATCCGGCATCTTATATGTAAGAAGCACCATTCTCGGCAGGGCTTCGTAAGGATTATCCCCTTCTCCGCTCCATTCGGCCTTGGCTCTCTGTTCATCTGAATAAGTCCAGTTAAATATCTGTTCCTCTATAAATTCTCCTGAATTCAGCGCCCTAAAGGGGGTAC
>JAAZBA010000291.1 GCA_012514045.1 Clostridiales bacterium
AATGGGGGGTGAAGTCCTTTTTCTGTCCGACTAAAACCCCGGTATTTTCAGCCTTAGGTATTTTGAAAAAGTCTCATCTTTCAAGGAGGTGACATCATGAGTATATACAACATCATTGCCAGCACCGACGAAGCAACGGTGGTTGCCGAATATGCAGCTGAATACAATGTCCGTCCTGAAAAGTATCAAAGCGAGGCGGAACTTGAGCGGGAGTTTATCCGCCAGCTGACCTCCCAAGGGTATGAACATCTGAACATACATAATGAAGCTGCACTGATAGAAAATCTCCGGAAGCAACTTGAATTACTTAATGGCTTTGCCTTTACGGATAGTGAGTGGAATAGGTTCTTTACAGAGTGCATTGCCAACACTAACGAGGGGATTGTAGAAAAGACCCGTAAAATCCAGGATGACCATATACAGATATTGAAGCGGGACGACGGAACGACGAAGAATATTTACTTGCTCGATAAAAAGAACATTCATAACAATCGCCTTCAAGTTATCAATCAGTACGCCGTGCCTGCCGGAAGCCGGGAAGAAACAGGCGGAAAGTATGAAAACCGTTATGATGTGACGATCCTTGTAAACGGGCTGCCCCTCGTTCATGTGGAGTTGAAGCGCCGAGGTGTTGCTATCCGTGAAGCCTTCAATCAGATCAATCGATACCAGCGGGACAGCTTTTGGTCCTCTTCCGGCTTATTTGAATATGTGCAGGTCTTCGTGATCTCCAATGGCACCCATACAAAGTATTACAGTAACACCACAAGAAATGCCCATATCAAAGAACAAAGTAAGGGCGAACGCCGAAAGAGTAAGAAAACAAGCAATAGCTTTGAATTTACTAGCTATTGGGCAGATGCAAATAACAAAACCATTCCTGACCTCGTGGATTTTACCAGAACATTTTTCGCAAAGCATACTATCTTAAATATTCTAACAAAGTACTGTGTTTTCACATCTGAGGAGCTTCTCCTTGTAATGCGTCCATATCAAATCGCTGCTGCAGAACGCATATTATCTCGCATTATAGTGTCGACCAACTACAAGAAAATGGGCACCACCGCCGCAGGGGGATACATATGGCACACTACCGGTTCCGGTAAAACATTGACCAGCTTTAAAACGGCCCAACTAGTTTCTGCATTGCCTTACATAGACAAGGTATTGTTCGTTGTTGACCGTAAAGACCTGGACTACCAGACTATGAAGGAATACGACCGCTTTGAAAAAGGGGCAGCTAATGGAAATACATCCACTAGAGTACTTCAAAGGCAGTTGGAGGACAGGAACGAAAAAGGTAATCCTCACGAATATAAGATCATTGTAACTACCATTCAGAAGTTGGATATATTTATCCGTAAAAACAAACAGCATGATATCTACAAGAAACACGTGGTGTTGATTTCCGACGAGTGCCACCGCTCCCAGTTTGGCGACATGCATCGGGCTATCACGAAGAGTTTCAAGAATTATCATATCTTCGGTTTTACGGGAACGCCTATTTTTGCAGCAAATGCCGGTTCGGGCGGCAGCCCGCTACTGCGTACAACAGAGCAGGCTTTCGGGGAAAAACTGCATACTTATACTATTGTGGATGCCATCAATGATGGCAATGTACTGCCCTTCAGAATAGATTTTAT
>JAAZBA010000290.1 GCA_012514045.1 Clostridiales bacterium
TACCTTCCTTATCGGTTATCGTATACTTCTCACACCAGCCGGGGATACGTACGGCAAGCTTTCTGCTGTCTTTTAAATTGAGCTCAATATGCCCGCTTAAAGGATAATCAGTTTTTATTTCAAGAGCGTCCGATGAGCCTGCCATATATTGATGCACAAATATAGTGTCATCAGACTCGGTATATACAAGGTTTCCAAGTAGAGCCAGGAAGCGTGTAATGTTCGGCGGACAGCAGGAGCAGTTGAACACCTTTGAGCGCTGAGCCGGAGGAAGGACCTCGGGATCTGTTATTATTGATGTATTTCTGCCTCTTGATGCCTCGTTTATCTCAAGGGGATTTTCATAGAAGAAAGCGTCGCCGGACAGAGAAGTGCTGGAAAGGAAGCCGTTGTAGAGAGCTCTCTCTATGGTGTCGGAATATATTGAGTTATTCTCGATAAGCAACATACGGGAGGCGAATAACACAAGACCGATGGCGGCGCAGGACTCTGTATAAGCATAAAGATTCGGAAGATCAAAATCTACAGTAAAGCATTCACCGTGTCTGGAGGAGCCAATACCGCCGGTTATGTACATTCTTTTCTCCACAATGTTGAGGAAAAGCGTCTTACAGGTATTGAAGAGCTCCATATCTCCGGCAAGAAGAGCCTCATCCACCATACCGCAGTAGAGATATACAGCGCGCACGCTGTGACCTTCAGCCGTTGTCTGCTCACGCACCGGAAGGTGTGACTGGAAATAGCTGGGATGAAGGGCTTTGTGTGTAGGTTCAAAGGTCCTTCCGCGTTCCTCAATGAAGAAGGAAGCAAGCCTGAAGTATTTCTTGTCATCTGTCAGCTTATAAAGTTTGAAGAGCGCAAGCTCCAGTTCCTCATGTCCGGGAGTGATAAAGTGGGCTGTTTTTTCCGTGACAAAAGCACGTTCTATACAGTCCATATTCCTCATCATAAGCTTTAGAAATCTGTCACGTCCCGTCGCCTCATAGTATGCTATAGCAGCCTCAAGGAGATGTCCCGCAGTGTATAGTTCATGGTCTCCCCTGTTCGTGAATCTGTCTGCCGGGGCAATGGTAAGGAAGTATGAGTTGAAATAGCCGGTGGAATCCATATTAGCTTCAATGCAGTCGATTACAGCTTCCACATCATCCTGCAAATCGAGATTTTTTCCCAAAGCGATAAGATAGGCTACAGACTCAACCCATTTCGCTATGTCAGAGTCCCAGAATACATGAGGTTTCTTGTCCATATCGGTGAGCCAGGAGCAGTTCATAGCGTCAAATCGTCCTGTCTCTTGAAATCTGTCACGTACGGCGTATATAGTTATCTCGCTTAACATGCGCTGTCTATCAGCCCAGAAGCCCGGTGTAAGGATAAAATCGGTAATTTTTGATGATTTTACATTTATCATTGCATATCGCCTCCAAGCTGTTTTCTGTATCCTTGATTATACATGCAATAACTGTGAAAGTCAAGTAAAGGAGAAGCCTTTCAAAGATATAAAAATCTATGGATATTTTGGCAAAATCTTCAACATTGTGTAATTTAATTGACTTTTCTCTCATGTTTCGATATAATGTTTTCATTAACAATTGGAGGTTTTCATATGAAAATACGCGAGAAATGGAACGGCACAATGACCGACCGGGAGCGTTTTAATGCCCAGATGCATTATATGCCCTTTGACAGAACCTTCAACATGGAATTCGGTTACTGGGATCAGAACTTCACAACATGGAAAATGTTTATTGACAATGGTATAAAGAACAACGATCAGGCTGATGAATTCTTCTCATTTGATAAAATTATGACCGTAGGAACTAATACATGGATGAAACCACTATTTGAGCACAGAGTTATATCTCAGACAGACAGAATAAAGACCATCATAAATCGTGATGGGCTGATTGCTGAGGTTCCCGTTGACGATCACGGTACCATCCCCCGTTACATCAAGTCCTGCATCGAGACTCCTGATGACTGGGAAAAGATAAAGAGCGAGCGGTTTCGTCTGGATAACAGAAAGCTTGATATAGAAGCTATCAAAGCGCGTCATCCCTCGGATCGTGACTACCCCATCGGTGTAGATGTAGGTTCTATGATAGGAAGAATACGCGACCTTCTTACCTTTGAAGGGCTTTGCTATGCTATTTACGACTATCCGGAAATGGTAGAGGATATGGTTGAAACATGCTGTATCCTGGTTGAGGATCAGCTTGATCAAATTCTTCCACATTTTGACTTTGACTTTGCCGCAGGCTGGGAGGA
>JAAZBA010000212.1 GCA_012514045.1 Clostridiales bacterium
CTCAACTTGCTGTTCATCTCCGTAAATATAACAACTTCCCTATGCGGCCTCTTAACTGGAATTCTCCTAAAATCACTCTCTTTAATTTCTTGCGCCTCGGTGTAACATATCATTGACAAACCAACAGAGATTTTTTGTGTAGATGCTTGCCAAATCTCGAGTTTCACAAAAATTTAATCACAAAAATTTGCCCTGACGCTGAATTTACCCCTGTTTTCCCTTGCGTTTTGCCGGTTTTTGTATTAAAATAATAGTAGAAGAATAAGAACTCATAGGAGGTATGACTATTGATCTTACAGAATAAATACGGCTCAATCGATATAACCTCGGACGTTATTGCCGGTATCGTAAGCGTTTGCGCCAACAACTGCTACGGCGTCAAGGGCATTGTGGGCAAAAAGAATGCGGGCGGTATTACAAAACTTCTGCGGCGCGAAAAACCCAACCAGGGTATAAAAATCGAAAAGCTTAAGGGATGTGTCAATATCGAGCTTCATATCGTGGTACGCTACGGCATCAATATCGCCGCGGTGGGCAATTCAATTATCAGCGAGATAAGATACAACGTGGAACGCATGACAGGTATTACGGTAGGCAAGGTTGACGTTTGCGTTGACGCTATAGTGACCGATTAATAACGTTTGGCAGGTGTAGGAAATTGATAAAGCGTATAGACGGCGCAGTCTTTCGTGACATGGTTCTCGAGGCTGCCTATGCGATTAATGAGCATAAAAAAGAATTAAACGATTTAAATGTATTCCCCGTGCCGGACGGCGACACGGGCATAAACATGAGCCTTACAATGAACTCCGCCGCTGCTGCTATTGAAAACAGCAAGGAAGTCCACCTGGGCAAAGTGGCGGATATCGTCGCCCTTGCTCTCCTAAGAGGCGCCAGAGGCAACTCCGGAGTTATCCTCTCCCTCCTTTTCAGAGGCCTCTCCAAGAGGTTGAGGGATCTTGAAAGCGCCGACAGCGTGGAATTCTCCGAGGCTCTCGTGCAAGGGGTGGAAGCCGCCTACAACGCGGTCATGAAACCCAGCGAAGGCACGATTCTCACCGTATCCAGAAAAGCTTCCGCCGCCGCCCTCGATGCGGCGAAAGCCACAAACAGCATAAGAGTGTCCCTCAATTCCGGCTACGAGCTTTCAAGAAAGGCTCTGAGCGAGACGGTCGAACAGAATCCCGTCCTAAAAAAAGCGGGAGTTGTGGACGCAGGCGCCGCGGGTTATGTCTATATTCTTGAGGCGTTCCTTCGCGTCGCCCGTGAGGAGCCCTCTATGAGAGACACTTCCGTCAGCATATCGGCAAGCGAATCCATAGAGGCTACCGTCTTTGAAGCCTTCGACACCGAAGATATTAAGTTCACCTACTGCACAGAATTCATAATAGAGCGAAACGGTGAGGGCGACCCTTCCGAGCTTCGGGACTACCTTGAGAGCATCGGAGACTGCGTAGTCGTGGTGCCGGACGAAGAGATAATCAAAGTGCATGTCCACACAAACAACCCCGGCCTCGCCATAGAGAAGGCGCTCACTTTAGGCATGATAGACCGCACGAAGATAGACAACATGAAGCTCCAGCACTCCTCCCATCTTGGCATTGAGAAGAAAGCTCCCGCGGAGGAGATCGAGCCGGAGGACGTTGAATTCAAGACATACGGTTTCGTATCCGTTGCCGCCGGCGACGGTCTTGCGGACGTGTTCAAAGATCTCGGCGTTGACCGTATGGTAAATGGCGGGCAGACAATGAACCCCTCCACCGAGGACATACTCTCCGCCGTAAATCTTGTGCCTGCGGATACTGTGTTTGTACTGCCCAACAATAAGAACATAATCATGGCTGCCCAGCAGGTGGAGCCTCTTACGGATAAGAGAGTAATTGTCATTCCCACCCGCTCCGTACCCCAAGGCATTTCCGCCATGATCTCATTCGACCCGGAGGGAAGCGCCGAGGACAACGAGCAGCAGATGACGGAAGCCGCAATGAGGGTGCACACAGGCCAGGTCACCTACGCCGCCAGAGACTCCTCCTTCGAGGACAGAAGGATCAAGGAAGGGGACTACATCGCCCTTCTTGACAACAAGCTGCTTGACAGCGACAAACGCCAGCATAACGTCCTGAGAAAGCTTGTAAGAGAGCTGACGAAGCCCAAGGACGTGGAGTTTGTAACTATCATCTACGGCGAGGGAATCAGCGAAGAAGAAGCGCTCGCCGTGAAAGCCCAGATAGAAAAGGACCGCCGCGACGTGGAAGTGTCCATCATCTACGGCGGCCAGCCGGTGTACTACTACATTATATCCGCGGAATAAGCATATAAGCGGTGCATATAAAAGAAATAATCGGGGCTGCGGCGAAACAAAATTCGCTGCAGCCCCTATATTTATGTAAAACAATTACGATTATTTATCAAAGTCCTGCATTTATGTATAGATTTATTTTTTGCTTCTGCGGGTAAGCTTTCGGCGCCATGCCTTTTATTTTTTCACTCTGTACACGTACATCCTGCCTCTGTTTGAAACATGCTCCGCAAGGGAGAGGTCGCAAAGAGTTTTCATGGCGTAGGAGGCTACGCTCTGGGAGATTTTCCCCTCCTTTGCCAGATCCTTTGAGGTAAACTCCTCCGGCAGGGTAAGGGGAAGGAGCCGGTGCAGCTCTTCTTTGGGGAATAATATCATATCGTCAATGACTTTTATAAGCGTCTTGTCGATCCTGCTCGCCCGTTTCTTTCTGTCCTTGCCGTAGCCGTTGAGACGGTTATAAAACTCCGCCTCAACGGGAATAATCCTCAGGCGCAGATGCTCATGCGCTACGAGGCCTTTTATCCATCTCAGCTCCCGAAAAACGTCGCAGAGGGTGGCTTTTTTTGAGGAAAGCCTTCCTCCCGTCATCTCTCCCGTATCCGGGTCCTGCCAGTATATTCTCTTGACCGCCATCACGGGATACGCGACGGTGACCTTTGTGTGGCACAGAAGATCGGCGAGCTTCTTTTTTATGCTGCCGAAAGAGGCTGTCTGGATTTCCGTAACGCCGTCTTGCGAAAGTATATCAACTATATAGCCCTTGTATTCCAGCTCATGATATCTTTCGTCCGGCTCTATATATCTTTTAAGATCCCCGTGGAGACCCGACTCGTTAAAAAGTCCTATGGACATCGCTCTGACAGCTACTTGAACTTCCTAAAGAAGCTCTTGTTTTCTTCCGTGTGGTTGTCCGGGGACAGCGTCTGACCGAACTCACGCAGAATGTCTTTCTGCTTGCGGTTCAGGTTCTTGGGCACCTCCACCTTTACGGTTACATAGTGGTCGCCTCTGGCCTTGGAGTTTATTATGGGTATGCCCTTGTTCTTTAGCCTGAAGACTGTGCCCGACTGGGTTCCTTCGGGGACATTGTACTCCACCTTGCCGTCCAGGGTAAGCACCTGTATTGTCGCACCAAGCGCGGCTTCCACGAAGCTTATCGGCACTTCAGAGACCACATCTGAGCCCCTGCGCCTGAACATGGCGTGGGGACGAATGGTGACCGTGGCGTATATATCTCCGTTGGGACCGCCGTTTATGCCGGCGCTGCCCTGACCGCTGATGGTGACCGTCTGTCCCTCATCGATGCCGGCGGGGAATGTTACGTCAATCTTTCGTTTCCTGCGCACATAGCCCTGACCGCGGCAAGCCTGACAGGGAGATTTTATAATTCTACCTGTGCCGTGGCAGGCGGAGCAAGGGGCAGAGGAGCGCATCATGCCTATCATTGTACGCTGCACCGTTTCCACTTGGCCTGTGCCGTGGCAGGTCTGACATGCTTCTACAGAGGTGCCCTTCTTAGCTCCAGTGCCGTCGCACTCGGTACATTTTTCTATGCGGTCCACTTCTATTCTCTTTTTACAGCCAAAAGCCGCCTCCTCAAAGGTGAGGGTGACGGTGCTTCTCATGCTGTCCCCCTTCTGGGGAGCGTTTCGTCTGGCGCCGGAGGAGGTTCCGCCGCCTCCGAAGAAGCTGTCGAATATGCTTCCGAGATCGAGGTCCTGGAAGCCGCCGAATCCTCCGAAGCCGCCGCTGTAGGCATCGCCCTGGCCGGCTCCGTAGCTGGGATCCACGCCGGCGTGACCGAAGCGGTCGTACTTCGCTCTCTTTTCGCTGTCAGAGAGCACCTCGTTGGCCTCGTTTATCTCCTTAAACTTGGCTTCCGCCTCCGCGTCACCTTGATTGGTATCGGGGTGGTATTGCTTCGCGAGCTTTCGGTAAGCCTTTTTTATTTCCTCGTCCGTGGCTTCACGTCCAACGCCGAGGATCTCATAATAATCTCTTTTTTCTGCCATATGAATTATCCTTTGTTGTATGTTTATGCGGAATGCTCCTTAAGAGGAATATGCCTTTACGGACGAACGGCGGGGAGAAACTCCCCGCCGGAGGTGTTGTCGTTTTATTACTTGTCGTCGTCAACTACAGTGTAGTCCGCGTCGTAGAATCCGTCCTTTCCATTGGCGGAGTTTCCGCCGGATGCTTGGCTGCCGGCGTCATAGCCCTGGTAATCCTGACCGCCCATGTTGGGATCGCCCTGGGGATCGGACTGCTGGTACATCTTGGAGGAAAGCTCATACATTTTCTTCTCAAGATCGGCTGTAGCGGTCTTGATGGCTTCGATGTCGTTTCCGGAGAGGATGTTCTTAAGAGCGTCGATGCCTTCTCTTACGGGAGCCTTATCGCTGTCGGTGAGCTTGTCGCCGGCGTCCGTCATAACCTTCTCGCACTGGTAGATGAGCTGATCGGCGTGGTTTTTGGTGTCGACCTCGTCGCGTCTTCTCTTGTCTTCCTCTGCGAACTGCTCAGCTTCCCTGATAGCGCGTTCCACGGCTTCCTTATCCATGTTGGTGGAGGCGGTGATTGTTATCTTCTGCTCCTTGCCTGTGCCGAGATCCTTTGCGGATACGTTTACGATGCCGTTGGCGTCGATATCGAATGTGACTTCGATCTGGGGCACTCCTCTGGGAGCGGCGGGTATGCCGTCCAGGTTGAAGCGGCCCAATGTCTTATTGTGAGCGGCCATCTCACGCTCGCCCTGGAGGACGTGGATCTCAACGGAGGTCTGTCCGTCAGTGGCGGTGGAGAATACCTGAGTTTTCTTTGTGGGGATTGTGGTGTTGCGCTCGATGAGCTTTGTGAACACGCCGCCCAACGTCTCAAGTCCCAGAGAGAGGGGCGTTACGTCCAGAAGGAGAACGTCCTTGACCTCGCCGCCGAGAACACCGCCCTGAATCGCGGCGCCGGCTGCTACACACTCGTCGGGGTTGATGCCCTTGAAGGGCTCCTTTCCGGTGAAGCTCTTTACAGCGTCCTGAACGGCGGGGATTCTTGTGGAACCGCCTACCAGGAGTACTTTGGAAAGATCGGAGGGGGCAAGTCCGGAGTCCTTCATGGCGCGACGCACGGGCTCCATTGTCTTCTCAACCAGGTCAGCCGTAAGCTCATTGAACTTGGCGCGGGTGAGCGTCATTTCAAGATGCTTCGGGCCTGTGGCGTCGGCTGTGATGTAGGGGAGGTTTATGTTGGTGGAAGTCATGCCGGAGAGCTCTATCTTGGCTTTCTCAGCCGCTTCCTTAAGTCTCTGCATTGCCATACGGTCGGCGCGGAGGTCCACACCGTTTGTAAGCTTGAATTCGTTGGCCATCCAGTTCATGATACGCTCGTCGAAGTCATCTCCGCCGAGGCGGTTGTTTCCGGCTGTGGCGAGAACTTCAAGCACGCCGTCGCCGATTTCAAGGATGGATACATCGAAGGTACCGCCGCCCAGGTCATATACCATGATCTTCTGGTCGTGCTCTTTGTCAATTCCGTAGGCAAGGGCCGCGGCTGTGGGCTCGTTGATTATTCTCAGAACCTCAAGGCCGGCGATCTTGCCCGCGTCCTTTGTAGCCTGACGCTGGGAGTCGGTGAAGTAGGCGGGAACGGTGATAACCGCCTGCGTTACAGGGCCTCCGAGATAGCTCTCCGCGTCTGTCTTCAGCTTCTGCAGCACCATGGCGCTTATCTCCTGAGGGGAATACTTTTTGCCGTCGATGTCTACTTTGAAGTTGGAGCCCATCTCACGCTTGATGGAGAGGACTGTTCTGTCTGTGTTTGTGATAGCCTGGCGCTTTGCCACCTGACCTACCATACGCTCGCCGCTCTTGGCGAAAGCGACAACGGATGGAGTTGTACGGGCGCCTTCGGCGTTGGAGATTATAACTGGTTCGCCGCCTTCCATAACGGCGACACAGGAATTTGTTGTGCCAAGATCGATACCGATTATTTTGCTCATATTATTTTCTCCTTTTTAGATGATATTTCAAAAATTTATTTATAATGTTATTTAGATGCTATTTAATAAAATATATATCAGTTTGCTACCTTTACCATTGAGTAACGGATCACCCTGTCGCCCATAATGTAGCCCTTTTCGAACACTTCGATAACCGTATGCTCGTCAATTGTCTCGTCTTCGATATGCATTACGGCGTTGTGGACGTTTGGGTCAAATGTCTCTCCCAGAGCGGGAATTTCTTTTACGCCCAGCTTTGCGAGGGTGTCAATAAACTGCTTGTGGGTAAGCTCGATGCCTTTTCTGGTGGCCTCGTCAGAGGTTGCCGCCAGAGCTCTCTCAAGATTGTCCAGCACCGGGATAAACTGCTTTACCGTAGCGGCGACCGCATCGTTGTAGATGGAGTCCCGCTCTCTTTGGCTTCTCTTGCGGAAATTGTCGTACTCCGCCGCAAGCCTCAAATATTTGTCCTTTGTGTCGCTTAGCTCTTCAATAAGCTTTGTCGCTTCGTCAACCTCGACAGGTGTTTCTTTAACCGTTTCTTCAGCTGTGGTTTCTTCAACTGTCTCGTTTATTACTTCCTCTACCGGAATCTTTTCTTCCTTTTTCTTTGCCATATCACTGTACCTTTCGGGTTTTATTTAAAATATCTTTCAAGCCCCTCGGCGAAGCGCCGAAGTCTTGCGCTGACTCTCGCATAGTCCATTCTTGTGGGGCCTAAGACACCGATAAGTCCGCCGCTGCCGTAGGAGGTCATGATGATGCTGGAATCCGTAAGCACCGGCTCAAGGTTTTCTTCTCCTATGGTGATTTTAATCTCGATTTCACTTTCGGACAACGCCGTAAGCTCGCCCACCGCGTTTGTGTCGGATAGGAAATCCATAAGCTCATAAGCTCTGTCGATATCCCTGTACTCCGGGAAGCGCAGGATGTTCGGCGCTCCCTCAAGATATATCTGCCTGCGTCCCGAGGCGGATATAACCTCCTCCGCGAAGTCGATAGCCGCGATAAGGATCTCCGTTATGGTTTGTCCCGTGGCGAATTCCGCCGCGGTTATCTGCTCCTGGGTCAGTCCTTCAAGGGAAATTCCCGTAAAGTTGTCGTTCAGAGCCTTTGATGCGGCTGCCGCGTCAAAGTCGGTCAGAGGGGATGTCAGGTGACATATTCTGTTCTTTATCATGTCGGAGGTTGTTACAAGCACCAGAACGATTGTATGTTCGTCAACTTTTATAACCTCGAACCGCCTGATTTTCTCTTCCGACCTGGAAGGGGTTACCGTGATGGTCGGATGGTTTGTAAGCTCGCTTACCATCCGTCCCGCTTCGATTATCAGCTTGTCCAGCTCGTTTACGCGAATGGAGAGGGCTTTTTCTATTCTGTCAATCTCGGATATGTTCAGCCTGTAGCGCTCCATAAGCTCATCAACATAGAGCCTGTAGCCCTTGTTGGAGGGAACACGTCCCGCGGAGGTATGGGGCTGCTCAAGATAGCCCATGTTCTCAAGATCCGCCATCTCGTTTCGCACCGTGGCGGAGGATACGGGAACGGAAAGCCTTCGGCTTACAGCCTTTGAGCCAACGGGCTCCGCTGTCATGATATAGTCGTCCACGACAGCCTTGAGTATTTCTTTTTTTCTGTCCGAAAGCATGTTTTTCACCGTCCTGCGTCTTTAAAGTGGCCTCGTGTGATTAGCACTCAGCAGTTACGAGTGCTAATCACACTCTAATAGAGTACCACTCTTTCCGCGAAATGTCAATAGCGGGAGGCAAATTATTGTAATTATTCTGCGATATATCACACGCACACTATCTCGTCGTTCTCGGCTTTGATGGTTATGGTGCCGTCCTTTACCTTGCCGGCAAGGATCAGCTCCGCGGCGGAATCCTCAACCTTGGACTGTATCGCTCTCCTGAGAGGCCTTGCGCCGTAGACGGGATCAAAGCCCTGGGAAGCGATCAAGCTTACCGCTTCGCTGTCCCATGAGAGGCTATAGCCCATCTCCTCAAGCCTTGACTTAACTTCGCAAAGCATATGCTCCGCTATAAGCTCTATCTGATCCCGCTCCAGACGGTGGAACACGATGATATCGTCGATTCTGTTGAGGAATTCAGGCCGGAAAGCGTTTTTAAGCTCTCCCATTACCTTTTCGCTTATCTCCTCAAAGGAGGCGTCTGTATTTGTGTCTCCCGAGAAGCCAAGGGTTCGTCTTCCCGTGTCGGTGATGAGTCTTGCGCCGATGTTTGAGGTCATGATGATGACTGTGTTCTTAAAGTCCACCCTGCGGCCTCTTGAATCTGTCAGTATGCCGTCCTCCAGAATCTGGAGCAGGATGTTGAACACATCGGGGTGCGCTTTTTCTATCTCGTCGAAGAGGATAACGGAGTAGGGGTTGCGGCGGATTTTCTCCGTCAGCTGTCCTCCCTCGTCATAGCCGATATAGCCGGGAGGAGAGCCGATCATGCGGCTGACAGCGTGCTTTTCCATGTATTCCGACATATCCACTCTGACAAGCGCTTTTTCCGTGCCGAACATGGCCTCAGCCAGCGCTTTTGACAGCTCTGTCTTTCCCACTCCCGTGGGGCCCAAGAATATGAAGGAGCCTATCGGCCGCTTCGGATCCTTTAGGCCGACTCTGCCTCGTCTTATGGCCTTCGAGAGGGCACTTACCGCCTCGTCCTGTCCGATCACTCTCTTGTGAAGCTCGTCCTCAAGACCCAGAAGCCGTTCCGACTCTGTGCTGGTGAGCTTTACCACCGGGATACCGGTCCACTGGGCTACGACGGAAGCTATCATGTCCTCGTCAACCACGTTTTCCGGTTCTCCCGTGCTGCCCTTTTCCGTCATCTTTTCAAGGGCCTCATTTACTTCTCTCTTTTTATCTCTTAAAGCCGCGGCTTTTTCGAAGTCCTGGGCGGCTACAGCCTCTTCCAGCTCCTTTGAAAGCTTCTCCACCTCCAGCTCACGCTCCTTGCGCTCGGGGGTAGGTGTCAATGCCCGCATGCGGAGCCTTGAGGATGCCTCGTCGATCAGGTCGATTGCCTTGTCCGGCAGGTTTCTGTCGTTTATATAGCGGCTTGAAAGAGTTACGGCGGCGTTTATGGCCTCGTTGGATATCTTTACGCTGTGATGTGCCTCGTATCTGTCACGAAGCCCCAGAAGTATCTGTACAGTGTCTTCCTGGGAGGGCTCGCCTACGTTTACGGGCTGGAACCGTCTCTCCAGCGCCGCGTCCTTTTCAATATATTTCTTGTATTCGTCGAGTGTTGTGGCGCCTATAAGCTGCAGCTCACCGCGGGAGAGCATCGGCTTTAGGATGTTCGCCGCGTCGGTTGACCCTTCGGCGGCTCCCGCGCCTACGATAGTGTGAAGCTCGTCGATAAAGAGCATCACATTTCCCGCCTCAATCACCTCGTTGAGCACGCTTTTAATGCGCTCTTCAAACTCTCCTCTGTACTTCGTGCCTGCCACCATGCCGGTAACGTCAAGGGATACAAGACGCTTGTTTCTCAGCGTGTCCGGCACGTCCTGGGCGGCGATCTTAGCTGCCAGCCCTTCGACGATGGCGGTTTTTCCCACGCCGGGCTCGCCGATAAGGCAGGGATTGTTTTTTGTGCGACGGGACAGTATTTGCATGACCCTCTCTATCTCGTTTGATCTTCCGATAACCGGGTCAAGTTTGCCGTCCCGGGCGGCTGCCGTAAGGTCACGGCTGTATGTGTCAAGGAGCTTTGTCTCCCCGGGTTCCGATTCCTTCTCGGCGCCGGGAAAGCTGTCTCCGCTCCCGGGGGCGGGATCCCTGGGTTTCAGGTTCATGAGAGCCCCCGTCATGGCGTAAAGTCTCCTCGGGTCGATGCCCAATGACATGAGAATGCGTACCGCGAGGCAGGTGCGCTCCCGGAGAAGTCCCATGAGGATATGCTCGGTACCAACATAGCTGTGGCCGTATCTTGCAGCCTCAGCCATGGCAAGTTCAATTATCTTTTTGCTTCTGGGACTGAGCCCCTGAGGTTGGGACTCAGCGCCTGTATTCGCGCTTTTTTCCAAAATTTCAGTTAGTTTCTCCTCCGTCAGTCCCACGGCGCTGAGGGTCTTAAAGGCTATGCCGCTGCCCTCTTTGAGAAGTCCCATGAGCAGATGTTCGCTGCCCACGTAGCCTTGGTTCAGCTCATTGGCTGTTTCTTGGGCAAGAGAAAAAACCTTCTTCGCTCTTTCTGTGAATTTAGAGCTATACAATATACATCATTCCTCTCCTACTGAAGTTATATATGAGCGGATAAGCTCTGCCCTGCGTCTGTCACGCTTCGAAGCGTCCTCCTCACCTACGAGGTTGGGACTGATTTTCGTAAGCAGACTGTTTATTATTCTATCGTCAACGATGGGAAGTTTATCTGATTCTGTGCCCGCCGCAAGTTTAAGCTCGCCTAAAAGCTTCATTGCCTCTCCCGAAGACATCGATCTTGCGTTTGTGAGAAGTCCGTAGGCTCTCCATATCCTGTCCTCCGTCTCCTCCCGCTCACAGGATGCTTTTCTCAGCTCCCGCTCTGTGGTTATGATGTTCTGTACCGCCGAGGTGAGCCTTTCAAGAAGCTCCGCCTCTGTGTACCCTAACGACAACGCGTTTGATATCTGATAAACATATCCCGTGATGCCGCTTCCCTCGCCGTACATGCCTCTGACTGTAAGCCCCAGCTTGGAAAGGGCGGACACAAGGGATTTTATATATCCTGTTTCTATTATGGCTGGCAGGTGAAGCATTACCGACAGCCTCATGGCGCAGCCCAGGTTTGTGGGGCAGGTGGTCAGGTAGCCGCGCTCGGTGTCGAAAGCGAAGCTGAGAGAGCTGTCAAGAAGGGTATCAAGCCTTAACGCCGATGTCATGCAATCTTCAAGACAGAGTCCCGAACCCATGGCCTGGATCCTCAAGTGATCCTCCTCGTTTATCATAACGGAAAGGCTCTCCTCATCGTTTACAAGGAGCCGGCGGGGAAGATCTCCCGAGGCAAAATCAGGGCTTACTATGTGTTTCTCCACGTATTCAAGCCTTGAATTCATGTCAAGGGTATCAAAATCCACGCTGTTTAGTCTCGCCGGGGCAGCGGCTTCGGTCACTAATTCAACTATCTGAGCCGCTTTATCGCTGTCAAGCTTTCGGGGGAAAGGGAACTTTGTGAGATTTCTCGCAAGCCTGACCCGGGTCGATATTACAACATCGGTGTCCCGGCCGCTGAGCTCAAACCATTTCATATGCTCTCACCTCTTTCAAGGGATCGTATCTCGTCCCGCAGGACTGCCGCGTCCTCGTAAGCTTCAGTGTCTATCGCCGCTTTGAGCTTTGATTTGAGTTCTTCAATTTTCTTTTCTCTCTTTATTTCCTCTCCGCAGCTTCCCGGCAGTGAGCCGGTGTGCTTCGCGGAGCCGTGGATTCTGTGTGTCATGGAGGTCATAATCTTATTGAATATACTGTAACATTCGCTGCAGCCGGCTTTGCCCGACTTTATGATCTCTCTTCCGGCAGAGCCGCACAGAGGGCAGCGGAGCGTTTCGGCGCCTGTGTCTGCCTTTGGCATCTTAAGGGAAAACATGTCAGAGAAAATATCTGACGGGAAAACGGCGTTCTCTTCCGCGGCGCATTTGGAGCACAATCTTTTTTCTGTGACCGCTCCGTTGATAACGCTCTTTACATATACAGTGACTTCGTTTTTGCCGCATTTTTCGCAAAGCATATCTATTCATCCTCCCTTAATGTATTGATGCATATAAGACAATTCTTTACTATTTTCGCTCTCAGCGCCGCTCTGCGCTCCGGAGGCACATCAATCATGGTGCCTGTGGAGGCAGAGGCTCCGATTATCCTTGTATCCCGCTCTGTGATGAGTCCCATGGACACGAGATTTCGCAGTATCGCTTCGGCGGACTGAACGCTGAGACTGTCGCCGACGGAGTTTATGGCGTGCATGAGGGCGGTGCCGTCTTCATGGTTCGCGCGGGATATCCTGATAAAACCGCCGCCGCCCCGCCTCGACTCTACACTGTAGCCGTGCTCCGGCGTAAAGCGCGTCTGAATAACGTAGTTGATCTGGGAGGGCACACAGTTGAAGCGGTCCGCAAGCTCGCTCCTGGTGAGCTCCAGCGTACTCTGTTCTCTGAGAGCCTCCAATATGAATTCCGATATGATGTCGGACAGCCGCAAGGTTGTCACCTCCTGTAAAAACTTATGTTTAGTCTTTGACTTTGACTTTCTTTGACTTTTGTCAACTGTATTATACTTTACTGTCCTGCATTAATCAAGGTTGATTTGCGGGATAATACAGCCTTGAGAGTGGTTTATTATGATTTATCTCTGTGTTTCTGCATATTACTGATTGTTTCTTTGTTTTTCATATATAACAGAAAACTGCGGTGAACCGGTTGTTTACAAAAAGTTCACAAAATATTTTATAGTTAAATATGCCGAAAATATTGCCAAAATCGATATATTTGCCAACAATAATAGCAAAAATCGTCCTGTTATGGCGAAATTTGCAAAAATAGTATAAAAATTGCACAATCAAACTTTTTTTGAAAATCTCTTTACAAAACATACAAACCATGCTATAATAACCGGTACTAATACAACAATGTCTACAACGGATGCGCGTTCGAGGGGGTTGCCGTTAGACGTTTTCAGGTTCCGGGATTTGTTTAATACTATCCAGGCCGACAACACCCGGTTCTTTTATTGTTTCCGCGAAACGCACCCTTGCAGGCCCTGCGGAAGTGTTTGTCCCCTCAATCTCAAACAGAAAGGATCAGTGTCTATGGAGCAAAATGTCAGCACCGTCAGCCCCGTAAAAAAGGAAAAAAGCGTATGGTTCTATGCCGCCAGAAGGTGGCAGCTGTACATCTTCCTCATAATCCCCGTCATTTACATTCTGATTTTCGCTTATTATCCTATGTTCGGCGTTCAGATCGCCTTCAAGGATTTTGTTGCGACAGAAGGTATATGGGGCAGCAAATGGGTAGGACTTAAGCATTTCCAAAAGTTCTTCTCCTCCTATATGCTCCCGAGAATCGTAAAGAATACCCTTACGATCTCCATCTACAACATTGCGACAGCATTCCCCTTAGCGATTATCTTCGCCCTGATGATAAACACCGTTAAAAACCTGAAATTCAAGAAGACGGTTCAGACAATCACTTACATCCCTTATTTCATCTCCGTGGTTGTTCTTGTGGGTATGATAATCCAGATATTCAGCCCTGTCACAGGTCTGTACGGCGCTCTCTATCGCACCATCACCGGCTCTTCCAACTATCCGCAGGATATTCTCGGAAAACCTTCAGTATTTATACATATGTTCATCTGGTCAGGCAGATGGCAGGGTCTCGGCTGGTCTACGATCGTCTACATAGCCGGTCTGAGCGCTGTTGATCCCGAGCTTCACGAGGCCGCCATGATTGACGGCGCGTCAAGATTCAGCAGAATCATTCACATCGACCTGCCCACGATCATCCCCACAGCGTCGATTCTGCTCATTCTGGACTTCGGCTCCATCATGAACGTCGGCTACGAGAAGGTCTATCTGATGCAGAACTCCCTGAACCTCTCCACATCCGAGGTTATTTCAACGTATATCTACAAACAAATGGTGCTTTCCGGACAGAACAACTATTCCTACTCCGCTGCCGTCGGTTTGTTCAATTCACTTATCAACTGCACGCTTCTCGTCGTGGTGAATACAATTTCATCCAAACTGGGCGAAGGCAACAGTCTGTGGTAAGAGAGAAAGGAGAGAAAGCTAATGTCTAAAGAAAATGCAAAAGTTTTGCTTGTAAAGCCTGAGAACAGGCTTCGCGATCCGGTGGAAGATAAGGTTCTGTATTTTGTTGTAAACACTATACTTATCATATTTTCCCTCATCGTTCTGTACCCCCTGATTTACATACTCTCCTCTTCGTTCTCCTCCCCAATTGATGTTGCCGCCGGACGTGTCGTTTTCCTGCCGGTAAACCCAAGTGTTGATGGATACCGCGCCGTGTTCAGCCACCGTCACATCGGTATCGGCTACAGAAACACCATATTCTACACTGTTGTAGGTACGGCAATAAACATCGCCATGACATTGATTGCCGCTTATCCCCTTTCCCGTAAGGACATGCCTTTCCGCGGATTCTTCATGTTCCTGTTTACTTTCACTATGTTCTTCGGCGGCGGTCTTGTTCCCACATACATCCTCATGACACAGATCAAGTTCATCAACACCATCTGGGTCATGCTTATCCCCGGCGCCCTGAGTGTCTACAACATGATTCTCGTGCGCACATTTATCCAGAGCAGCATACCTGGTGAGCTGCTTGAAGCCTCGATGATCGACGGCTGCTCTGACACTAAATACTTCTTCATCATGGTGCTCCCCCTCTCCAAAGCGGTTATAGCAGTCGTTACCCTCTTCTACGCTGTCGGCCACTGGAACAGCTACTTCACCGCCATGATTTACTTAAACCAGCTGGAGCTCTATCCGCTGCAGATTATCCTTCGCAATATCCTTATCGCCAACCAGGTTCAGCTCAACGAAATCGTTGACGCGGAGCTTCTTGTCAGAAAGCAGGGTATGGCTGATCTGCTCAAGCACTCCCTTATCGTCGTATCCACCGCTCCGATTATGTGCGTATATCCCTTTATCCAGAAGTACTTCGTAAAGGGCGTCATGCTCGGATCCATCAAGGGCTAATGTCAAGATATAAAATACCGGCATCGTGAACTGATGCCGGTATTTTTGCCATGTTGCATTTTGTAAAGCGAATACCCGAGGCTGATGCTTTATATCGGAGAATATGCGAAGAAATATTATTCCGAAAGGCACGGGCGGCGTTAAAAGAAGAATACGGCGCATGAGCGTAACATACGATAATACAGCACACGAGTAACAGGAGGAGATGACAATGGAAAAAGTAAGAATAGGGGTCATCGGCTGCGGCGGCATGGGCAAAGGAATCCATCTTCCCTCGCTGACCTCAATACCCGACTGTGAGGTCTGCGCGGTCTGCGACCTGGCACACGAAAAAGCCGACGCTATGGCAGAAAAGTATGGCATACCCCGCACATATTATCTGCATACCGATCTGATCGCGGGAGAGGCGGGACGGCTTGACGGTGTGGTATGTCTGGTGGAGCCTGACCGTATGTACCGGGTGGTATATGATTGTCTGAAAGCCGGCTTCAACGTGATGATGGAGAAGCCCGCCGGCATAAACTCTTATCAGGCTGACTCGCTTGCCCGCACGGCGAAAGCGATGAATCTTAAACTGGCGGTGGCGATGAACCGGCGCCATATTCCCCTTGTAAAGGAGGTAATGCGCAGAATGGAGGAGCTGACCGAGATAAACGAGGTCGACGGCGTATTCATCAAGCACAGCGACATCGCGGCCTCCTGGCACTACATGGACGCCTATATGTCGGACATAATTCACGCGGTGGATTTGGTGCGCTGGCTCTCGGGCGGCACAAAACTCGCGAAGGCAGCAACCGTCTCCCGCGCCATAAACTCGCCTGTTGCCAACTCATGGCTCAGCGTCTTCACAATGGACAACGGAGTGGCGGGTACTCTCAGGGCAAATTATCAGACCGCAAGCCGGGTTCACACCTTCGAGGTTCACGGTCCCTCGGCGTCTGCTTACATCAGTCTGGGCTACGCCGAACAGTCATGTGAGGCGACAATTCTCACGTCAGCGTCAGGCAGCATATATTCCCGCGCGGCAGCGGGTTACATTCTCCCGGGCGTGATAAAGCTGGACGGCATTTCCCTTGCGGGGGGACAGGAGTATTACGAATACTACGGCTACAAGTC
>JAAZBA010000366.1 GCA_012514045.1 Clostridiales bacterium
CTCAACTTGCTGTTCATCTCCGTAAATATAACAACTTCCCTATGCGGCCTCTTAACTGGAATTCTCCTAAAATCACTCTCTTTAATTTCTTGCGCCTCGGTGTAACATATCATTGACAAACCAACAAGTCAACACTTTCCTTTTCTTGACAAATGCTTATGTGAGTGCTATACTTAAACACAACAAATCAGCGGTTATATTACCAAAAATAGTTAAGGCTTTAGCTAGGGAAGAATAGCATAAGCATCCCATTTAAGACTATTTATGTAAAGGTAAGGGAGTAGAATATGTATAAAGCAGCCTTTTTTGAAACGGATATAACGCCACCCATAGGCACCATAATCCCGGGTGACTTTGCTTCAAGATTAAGCGTTGATATCCTGGACGAAATCTATGCACGTGCGTTTGTTCTGTCAGACGGGAAATCATATATGTCAACCGTGGTGGTGGACGCCTGCGGGATAACAATGGACATAACTAATCGTATACGCCAAAAGGTTTCGAAGTATACGGACATAAAAGCCCCTGAGCTCATGGTAATTGCCACCCATACCCATTCAGGAGGCCCCACGCTGAATTGGGGAGAACAGGTGAGAAGAAATGAAGAGTACATCTCAAATCTCGTTGATAAAGCCGCCGATGCGGTAATTTGCGCATTCAACCGTTTATCTGAAGCGATGATCTGTATTTCCCGCTGGGAGCTTGAGGGCGTAGGTTTTGTAAGAATATTCAATATGAAGGGCGGAGGTCTAAAGACTAACCCGGGCATGGGAAATCCCGATATTATTTCCCCAACAGGTGAAATTGACAAGGAGCTTATTGCCCTTACTGTATACAAAGAGAATAAACCTGTGGGGGCGGTAGTGAACTACGCCTGCCACCCTGCTGTTGTAGCGGGTGTTCGTACAAGCGGAGACTTCCCCGGAGCCCTTGCGCGGGAGATGAAGAAAAAATATGGAGACAATTTCATAACCGTATTTATAAATGGCGCCTGTGGCAACATAAATCATATAAATCCTTTTGATCCCGAAACAGCAAAACCAGGCCGTCATCTTATGATGGGCAAGATGCTGGCGGAAAAGACAATTGAAGCGGTTGAGAATCCTGATACGAAAGTAGATGGAAAGATAAGTGCCTCGGAATCTGTTATCAAGGTGAAAATAAGAAAGCCCGATCACGATGATCTCATGAAAGCAAAGACACATCTCGATTCCCTGGGTGACGATCTCATTAATAGCGTGGCGGGCACTCCGGGCTATATCGATACGTTCTTTGCCCTTCAGGCTTTCGGCATAGAGCTTGACAAGCGAACACTTGAAGACATATACCTGAATAAGTTCTCTATCGGAGATGTGTTGACATTATTCGGAGTACCATGTCAGATGTTCTCAGATTACGGCTTTAGAATGAAATCCGATTCCCGCAGCGATTACTCCATGGTGTCTATATTTACAAACGATTACCGAGGCTATGTACCCACTCCCGATAAGATGAAACCGGGAGTATACGAGGCGAGGCTTGCTTCTACAAGTACCCTCGCGCCGGAAGCGGGAGACATAATATGTGAAGCCATAGCGAAAATGTAATGAGAAAGCTTCCGTAACACGTTTTCTTGATGTGTTGCGAAAGCTTTTTTACTTTTTGACATTATTCTTCTGTCGCTTCCTTTTTATCTCTAAGATTGAAGAAAAAAACAAGGAAGCCAAACAAGATAATCATAATCCCCGTAAAGCCCGGCATTAACTGAGCGGTGATGAAGGTCTTACCAAACATAACAAAGGAAAAACCCTTAAATGCCGACATGAAGAGGATGGCATAATAAGTGCCAAACATTGCGCCGATGTTAGCTAAAGCAGTGCAGAAGGAGAGACAAATCGATTGGTGTTCCCTGGGGAGATTGTAGAAAGACATATTTGGCATGATTATATTTATAGCAGGGGAGAAGATAAAGCAGGAAA
>JAAZBA010000008.1 GCA_012514045.1 Clostridiales bacterium
AATAACTGCAAGTTAACCATCTCCACGTTCAATGACTCCACCCGCTATATCTCGGGTAATCGGTGTGAACGCGGGGCAGGTAAGACGGAGACTTCCTCTCAGGTATTACCCAATCTCTATGCCTATAAGTACAGGCGGCTCTTTGCTCATTATGAACCGTTGCCCGCTAACAAGAGTATTGCGACAATCGGGATACCGCGTGTTCTCAATATGTATGAAGATTATCCCTTTTGGTTTACCTTTTTTCATGAGCTCGGTTTCCGTGTTGAACTCTCCACCGATTCCAGCCATAATTTGTATACACAAGGCATGGAAAGCATTACCAGCGAGAGTATTTGCTACCCTGCCAAACTGGTCAATGGACATATTGAAGATTTGATAAGCCGGGGCGTCCGTGTAATTTTCTATCCTTCGGTTACTCACGAATTCCGAGAGAATCAGGAAAGTGACAATCATTACAATTGTCCCATTGTAATCTCATATCCCGAAGTTGTAGCAAACAACTTGGATTCTCTTGAGAATATGGGTGTCCGTTATCTTAATCCCTTTGTGCAGATATTTGATCGTAAGGCCTTCGTGAATACTATGGCAGATGTGTTAGCAACTTATGGTTTGAATAAGAAGGACATTCGCTCTGCTGCCGATAAGGCTTATTCTGAGCATCTTGCTTACAAGGAAGATGTACTCAGAGCAGGAGATGAAGCTCGCGCCTATATGGCAGAACATCAGATTAAAGGTATAGTGCTGGCAGGGCGTCCCTACCACATAGACCCTGAAATCAATCATGGTATTCCTGAATTGATTAATGGTCTTGGTTTGGCTGTGTTGTCGGAAGACTCCATAGCGCGTCCCGGAACCTTGGAACTTCCTATTCGCGTCGTAGATCAATGGACTTATCACAGCAGACTTTATGAAGCTGCAGCTGTAGTGACTGAGGAGGAAGATCTGGAGCTTGTTCAGCTTAATTCTTTTGGCTGTGGTTTGGATGCAATTACTACAGATCAAGTTAAAGATATTCTTAGTGCCAAAGGAAAAATTTACACCTGCCTAAAGATTGATGAGATTAGCAATCTCGGCGCTGCCAGAATACGCCTGCGCTCTCTTTTAGCCGCTATGCGAGAGCGTGAAGATGAAATCTTGCCTCAAGATTCCTACGTGCAAAATCGTTTAATTTTCACTAAAGAGATGGCGAAGGAGTATACTATCTTAGCGCCACAAATGGCTCCCACACATTTTGCGATGATTGAAGCGGCTCTGAAGCCCTCTAAATTAACTTTGGAAATTTTGCCTAAAGTGAGCAAAGAGGACATTGAATGTGGTTTGAAGTATGTTCATAATGATGCCTGATACCCGGCTATAGTTGTCATTGGTCAACTCATAAATGCTTTGCAAAGTGGCCGCTATGACCTCCGGGAAACTGCCGTTGTCATATCGCAAACCGGCGGTGCTTGCCGTGCCACAAACTACATAGCCCTTTTACGCAAAGCCTTGAAAGATGCTAATCTTGTTCATGTGCCGGCTGTCTCTGTCTCCGTGCAAGGCATTGAGACCAACCCTGGTTTGGAATTATTGGATCTCCCAACATTGGATCGTATACTCAAAGCGGCCGTCTTAGGCGACCTTTTGGACCGTTTAACTGTCCGCGTTCGCCCCTATGAAACGGAGGCCAACCTTGCCGACGCGCTTTACCATAAGTGGCTATGCAAAACTAAAGATTGGCTCTCGGGTGCAAGTCAAGAATATAAATACAACTCTCTCGTCAAGGAAATGATAAGAGAATTTGAAAGATTTGAACTCCGCGCTATTCCTCGGAAACCACGCGTGGGCATAGTAGGCGAAATCTTGGTAAAATTCCATCCTGATGCTAACAACAACGTTGTTCAAGTGATTGAAAAAGAAGGCTGCGAGGCGGTTGTACCAAATCTCGTTGACTTTCTTCTTTACTGTGCATATAATGGTATCTGGCGGGCACAGGAATTGGGCGGTAGCCAGTTGACCGCTCTCTTAAGCAGAGCTGTAATAAGAATCATTGAGCGCTATCGCCGGCTTGTACGTAAACTCTTAAACCAGAGTAAGCGTTTTCAGCCGCTTTCCAGTATTGAGCAATTAGTTGAAGGAGCTAAATCTATTTTGCAACTTGGCCATAACTGCGGTGAAGGGTGGTTATTATCTGCAGAGATGGTAGATTTGATCAGGAACGGTGCCAACAATATTATCTGTGCGCAACCCTTTGCCTGTCTGCCCAACCATGTTGTTGGTAAAGGTATGATCAAAAAAGTGCGACGTGAGTATCCAGAAGCTAATATCGTACCGATCGATTATGATCCCGGAGCAAGCGAAGTCAACCAACTCAATCGCATAAAACTGATGATTGCCCAAGCTTTGAAAAAACACAAAATATGCTAAGGTCATATGTATTTTGCTGTTATGAGAAGTAAGCCTCGCATGTTAATACCTTTTAGCCTGCATTATTGGAAGTCGTTGCCTGATAGATGTTCTGATTACAAAATTTGTATCAACTACTACATATTTAAATACATAAGAGCCAAAGTTTTGATACCGTTGGTGTCGGAACTTTGGCTCTATTTTTTGTCCGCAAGTGAAAATAAAAATTAACAATAATGACGGTTGCAAAACCGCCTCTAAATTGCATAATATAACAGGAGGGGAAACAACATCATAAAACATTGAAAGGAAGGAGAATTTAAGCAAGGGAAAATTGCGGAAGCTATTGAAAAAAAGCAAGACTATGGTACAATAAAATAGAAATAAGGAGAGAAAAAATTGAACAATAACAACAATAAAGTAATCGACATTGCAAGCGCGAGGCAAAAGAAAAAGAACGCAAATGTAAAAACAAATGCAATACCGCCCCCGGATGAAGCGTGGCGCAGGGAATTTTCGGAAAAGATAAAAGTCATGTACGATACGGGTGATACATCACAGTTTACAGATATAGATTTATTGAACATACTGACAATCAACGAGAATTTTGTGGGCGAAAATTTACTTGAACATAAAGTAGAGACATGTGAAAAACTTGTAGAACTCGCGAGCGAGTTTACACAATGTTCATTTGATGTAAATAAAATGAATTGTAGCGGTGGTGACAAAAACAGTCAGCATTTCAACGTACATATTACTATCAATGAGTTTACATCAGTCAGGAACCGTGGGAGTGAGGACAGACCGAAGGCAAAGGATTTATTTGAGCAGATGATTAAAGTGGCAGATGAAATAAGCATAGCACACGGAGAGAACGGTACGGTGATAACATTTACAGTCATGCACTTGTGGGATAATTGCATAGTATTCGGGTAAGGATAATGAAGGGAGCGTGTTGAAACGAGGAATATAATAAGAATAGCAGGCAAGGGCATAAGTCATTTTGGAAACCTGTGAGTTATTATTTGACAGTGGTGTATTATCTATAAGGAGGAATAGTTAATGCTCTGGGAACAAATGCGGGAAGAAGAGTTTGCGCCAATGCTTGAACGCACAAATCGTGTTTGCGCGATGGCTATCGGATGCTTAGAAAAACACGGACAGCATTTGCCGTTGGGAACTGATACACTAAAAGGCGGGAGAATACTTGAGCTTGCCTCAGAACGTGAGGAAGTCTGTGTGTTCCCAAAATGTTTCTTCGGAAATCTGCAAGGAGCGCAAGCGCACAAAGCAGGAGAAGGGAATCATTATGGTTATATGGCGCTGAGCGCTGAACTGCTGCTTGCGTTGATGCGCGAAATATGTGATGAGATGGGGCGAAACGGCTTTAAGAAAATTCTGTTTTTTTCTAGCCATGGCGGGAATCGTCATTTTCTTGGGAATTTCCTGACCGCTGTACGCGCATCAAAAAAGGATTATGAAGTGTTTTCATATTATAATAAGCTTGTGATGCCACAGGACATATTGGCGTATATTTCCCGTCATGGAAGGGAGAGTTTACCGAAACTAACGGATAGAGATATCGATATCCTGGAGGACTATGTCGCGAAAGGGAAGTTTGACGGGCATGCTGGCTTCGGAGAGACTTCGCTTCTGATGGGAACGTATCCTGAGCTTGTCAGGCTTGACAGATGTGAAGCGGAATCCGGAATGAGCACGCATATTGCTGACCCATTGACTGACCTCAACATTGAATGGGGAGGCGCCTGGGGAAGAAATTATCCAAACGCTTACTCCGGTCATGCTCCAGTGGACCTGACACAGTCAATTGCCGATTCAGTGGTTGAAATCGCCGTTTCGCGAACCGCACAAGTGCTGAAACTGCTGAAAAACGACAGAATAATAGATGCCATAACTAAGTGATATCTGTAACGCATGAAGTACAAGTCCTGACTTTATTTTTATAATAAGGAGTTGAATTAATATGTTGTGGGGAGATCTGCGGGAAGAGGAATTCTATGATGCGATTGAGCAATCAAAAGGAGTATGCATCATGCCGATGGGGTGCATGGAGATGCACGGTCAGCATTTGCCCGTTGCGACCGACACAATGAAAATCTCATATGCATTACATGAAGCGGCAAAAATCGAGCCTGTAATGGAATTTCCGGCTTTCCGGTTTGGAGATGTTCAGGGACTGACACAATGGAAAGGAAGCATCAGACTTACTGTTGAACTGGAACAGGAACTTCTGAAACAGTTGTGCGCTGAGATTGCCCGTAACGGTTTTAAGAAAATTATTCTGATGAACAGTCATGGCGGGAACAACTCGATGGTACACAACTTTGTGCGCAGCACAATGTATGACAAAAAGGATTATGTGGTTACCAGTTGTATGCTTGGAGCGTATTATGCTTCTCCATACTATATGAAGCAAATCATCGACGACCAAGGCAGGGAAGCGTTATATGAGCTTACTGATGAAGATATTGATGTGATTGAGGAATTTGTTGAGAACAAAAGAACATACGGTCACGCCGGTTTTGGGGAGACTGCCCTGATATTTGGCTATCGTCCGGAGCTTGTTCGCATGGACAGAGCCGACGCTGTGTCCGGGTTATCGACACATGAGGCGGATTTTCTTGATGAGGCAGGCCTCAACAAATCAACAAGGTTTTGGGGCATAAATTACCCGAACAGTTATGCAGGAGACACGCCTTATGGGTGTAACGAGCGTTTTGGCAAGTGCGGAATGCGGCTGCTTACCGAAGCAGTGTTGAAAGTAATCAGAGTAATAAAATATGAAGACAAGATTCTAAAATGGAACCAGGCTTGGAATGAAAAATGGTGAATAAGCAAAACAAAAGGCACAACAATCTTTGCGGAAGATTTTAAATGCTGCCAGTACATAAAAGGTCTTTCTTGAGGAAGTCATATCGACACCTCGACTGTGTTTGCAGAATTATTATGAATTGGGGGAATAACAGTGTATTCATTAGGAACTAAGGATTTCAGATACAGCGTTTCAGACGAAGGGCACAACCTGGAATTCACCGACTTACGGACAGGCAAGAATTACGCAAAAAACACATACTGCGCTATTTTGACAGACAATGAGCGAAAAGAGCATTATCCTGTTTCGGCAGAGAAGTCGAACGATAGAATCAAAATAGTTTTTGATAATGAAACAGTTTTAAAGGTAATCGTTAAAGAACACGAGGAGTATATCACTTTTACTTTGGATTATGTAAGTAATGAAGATTTCTTCTCCGTTGCGTTTTGCAATGTTGAGATGGATATTTCCTATGACGGTCATCTGTATAAAAACAGCGATCTGTTTACCGCATCTCTGATGGGTATGACGGTGAGCACTAGAATGAAAGAACATCCCGGAAGAAACACTGTTCTTCGCGCTGAAGCATATCCGCGCATCGGTTTGTTTTCAACCTTAAAGAGCAAATATCCGGCGAAAGCCGCGATAATGGCCGGCGCGGACTGTACAATACGCGATATCATGAAAAAGGTTCTTGACGAGATCCCGGACGGAGAACTGCCGAAATCTGATAAAGGCGGACCATACGCTTATGACTGCGCCGATGCAAGAAGAACATACACTACTCTTTCAGGCATCAGATTGGAAGAAGTCGATAACATCGTTGAGAGACTGAGCATGTTTGGCATTACACAGGTAGGCATCCATCAGGGTCACCCATACAGACAAGGCGACTTCGTTGTCAACAGAGATTTATATCCCAATGGAATATCAGATTTTAAAAAGGTGATCGACCGTTTCCATAGTCACGGCATACAAGTGGGACTGCATCCATATACTTTCTTCGTTTCGCATGAAAGCTCATACTTAACACCTGTACCGCATGAAGAGCTTGACAGTATATGCGAATTGACACTCGCTAAGGATATCGACGAAAACGATACGGAAATCCAGTTCCTTGAGTCGCCGGATAGAGTCGCTGAGATATACGACTATTCACTGGTAAGCTCGCCGTACGTGAAAATAGGCAAAGAGCTAATACGTTTTAACAAGCTTCGCAAAGAACCACCGTATGCTTTTATTGACTGCGAACGCGGAGCGCTGAAAACTACCGCAAGCGAACACCATGCGGGAGAGCAAATGAAGCAACTGAAAGAACGGTTCTGTTATGTCGCGCCGAAAGCCAATTCAAACCTGTTCTACGAAATAGCGAAGAATACCGCGGAGTTCTATAATGAATGTAATTTTGATATGATGTACCTTGATGCGATAGACGGTGTATATTGCCTTGATGGCAACGATTATGCATGGTATCACGCAACCGCGTTTATCGCGGAAATGTTCAGACATCTGAAAAGCACACCTATATTTGACTGTTGCTACAATCCCCAGTATACAGGGTCGTGGTACGCAAGATCGCGGTATGGAGCGCTCGATGCCGGAAACCGTGGATATGTCTCGTATATCGATGCGCACGTAAATTACAATAACAGAACCGCGGAGCTTATGTATATACCTCAGGAACTTGGTTGGTGGGATCTGTGGGACAACAGCTCAAAATACGGCAAACAGGCGAAAGTCATATCGCTTGAGGATGTGGAGTATTTATGCGCAAAGATTGTCGGAACAGATTGCTGCATGTCATACAGAAGCGGCTCCGTGCTTACCGACAACAACCATTTAAACAGGTGTTCCGATATCATCAAGCAGTATGACACCGTCAGGAAAAGTGCAACACCGGAGATTAGGAGAATGCTTCGTGAACAGGGCAAGAGATTTACCCTTTCCCTCAACGAAAACACAGGAGAGTATCTGTTCTTAGACGCAGCCGTCAAACGACACCGTGTAGATTCTTTTGAAAACAATCAAAACACCATTTATAACAAAAACCCGTTTGACAGTCAAAAGCCGTTTTTAAGTATTGAACCGCTGTGTGCGGCTGCTGATTACGACAGCCCGGAAGGCGTGGTTTTAAAGCATTTCGATGAAGAAAAACCAATTCCCAATGATGCTGCTTATGTGCTTGATAAAGGCTCATATGATAACCCAGACGGGAATACCGGTCTCGGTATATGGATGTATGGTGACGGCAGCGGTACAATAGTGAGGATCAGGTTAGCTAACGAGCTTGACAAAAAACCAAGAAATCGGGCAGATTATTTCATTAAAGCCGATTATATCGGATGGCGATATTTTGGATTTACTGAAAGCCAAAATGAGGAACTTGACAACAGCGAATGGCCGAGAACAGAAATGATATACAGAGTGTATACCGATGTTTCCGTGTTCTATGACGCATACAAAAGACCGGTTGATTTTACGTCCATTGGTTTTTTGAGCGTAACGACTGATTCAAAAACACAGACAAACATCAGACTGAAGCCGATAAAACTGTTACCGAGCTATGAAAACACGCTGCTGAATCCCCGAATAACAATAAATGGTCATGATGTGGTGTTTAACACGGCTCTTAAGAGTTTTAATACGCTTGAATACACTCCGGAAGGTGACTGTACAGTTTATGACTATTTCGGCAACATAGTTGAGAAACCGACGGTTACCGGTGAAATCGGGCTCCTTACAAAACAGAAAAACAATGCCGTAACTCTGTCGTCAGACGACAAGCCGCCACATCAAAAACGCGCTGCCGTTACAATAAAACTCATTGGCAGTCCTTCTGCGCCTATATTATAATCTGCGTTTATTGCCATAAAAAACGGCGCCCACTATTTTGGGTGCCGTTTTTCTCATGTAATTTGTCAAAGTCAGTATACTGCAATATTCCGCAGTACAACTGTGTCGCGGCCGGAGGAAATATGTACTCTCAAGCTTTGTACGGTTTTATTTATCCTGCAAATCCTCTTGTGACCGATGGTGGTGCCACGGAACAGAACGCTGTCGCCGGAATTGATTGTGAAGGTCTCTACCCTCTGTCCTAAGGCTATATCCTCCGAAAGCACCACATAGGACACTTTACGCTCGCTTTCAAGGGTAATATCAAATACGCATCTGTTATCCCCATTTTCCCGGCGCTTTACACTGCAGGACAGGGGAAAGGAAAAGGATTTATCGATAAGCTTTCCCAATTCTCTGAGCATTCGAACATCCCGCTCGTCAAAGCACCCGTTTTTCATTGGAGAGATATTCAGGTTAAAGCAGCAGTTGCCCCCCACAGAGCGGATATACGTGTCAAACAGACGCTCAAGGGAGTAGGGATCCTCCGATTCATGGTAGAACCAGCCGGGACGAATAGACATATCGATCTCGGCTCCGCAGAACACAAGGCGGCTCGAATAGAGGATATTTGAAAGAGCGCCGATGTCGATATCAGAGTTGTACATATGAGCAAGGTCACCGCAAAGGGGAGGAACGATATCCTCGCCTCCTTTGCATCTGTAGCATAACTCATGCGGTACCACCGCCCATTCAGCGAAGCGGGAACCTCCCGATTCGTTGCCGCACCAGCACACATCGGGACCGTGGTCGTTAAAAATTACGGCGTTGGGCTGATATTTGCGGATAAGTGAGATGTAGCGGTCGAAGTCATACTCCTGGCGTCTGCCGTTTGGGCCTTCTTTGCAGGCTCCGTCAAACCAGACCATAAAAAGCTTGCCATAATTTGTGAGAAGTTCCGCAAGCTGGGCGCAGTAGAAATCGTTATACTCAGGCGTGCCGTAGCATACGTTGTTGCGGTCCCAGGGAGAGAGATAGACACCGAACTTAATACCGCCCTCGGCGCAGGCTTTGGCTGCCTCCCCGACCACATCACCAAGCCCGTTTTTATAGGGACTGCTCTTCATGGAATGGACTGTGGTATCTGTCTGCCACAGACAGAAGCCGTCATGATGCTTAGCCGTTAAAATAAGCCCCTTCATACCGGCGCTTTTCACCGCCTTAACCCAGTCGCGGCAGTCAAGCTCCGTTGGATTGAAGATCAACGGATCCTCTTTTCCGGTGCCCCATTCAAGACCGGTGTATGTATTAGGGGAGAAGTGAACAAAAGCGTAGAATTCCATGTCAAACCATGAAAGCTGACGCTCAGTAGGCTTTACGTTTCCCGCGTAGCGAAGAAAATCCTTTATTTCCATGATAAGCTCTCCCATTGTGATGTTCTTTGAGTTTATTATACTAAAGCGCAAGGCTGAAATCAACATTTATATTGCCTATGCACTCGACAAGCGGGGAAAAATAATGTATAATACATAATGGTAAATTGTAATCCGGAGAATAACTATGATAACGAATGTAATTACATATCTTCATAACGCAGCGAAAAATTATCCCGATAAGATTGCGCTGTCGGACGTGAGAGGGGAGATAACGTACAGGGAGCTGTGGAACAGAACCCTGAGCGTGGGCTCCCTTGTTTCCTCGCGCCTCGGAGGACGTACCAGCCGCGGTGTATTCGTCACGATAGAGCGCAACTTCGACAGTATCGTAGCGTTCTTCGGGGTAGCTCTCAGCGGCAATTTCTATGTCCCGGTGGATCTGACGCTTCCCCATGGGAGACTTATGAGCATATACGACACCGTCCGCCCGGAACTTTGCATAATCGCCTCCAAGGTAAAGACAAATATCCCCTTTGAAGGCTGCGAGATTATAAACCTTTCAGAGGCTCAGATATATATCCCGGACGATACACTATACGAAAGGACGATCAATACCGTCATCGACACCGATCCTCTCTACTGTATCTTCACTTCCGGCTCCACGGGAGTACCAAAGGGAGTGCTCATAAGCCACAGGGGCGTAATCGACATGGCGGAGCAATTTGTAAAGACCTTTTCCTTTGACGAAAGCGCGGTTTTCGGAAATCAGGCTCCCTTTGACTTCGATGTCTCCGTAAAGGACATATATATCTCCCTTAAGTGCGCTGCGACGGTGCATGTGCTGGAAAAACAGCTGTTTCTTATGGTTAAGAGGCTCATAGAGCGGCTAAATGACCACAAGGTCAACACCTTGATCTGGGCGGCTTCCGCTATGAGAATTGTCTCCGCTCTGCGCACCTTCGACAAAATCACACCCTTATACCTGCGCCAGGTGATGTTCTCCGGTGAGGCTCTCCCGGTGAAGGTGCTAAACGACTGGGTAAGCCACATTCCGGACGCGGAGTATGTAAATTTGTATGGTCCCACGGAGATAACCTGCAACTGTACCTACTATAAAATCAATCGCAGATTTTCCGACAGTGAGGCGATACCCATAGGAAAGCCCTTTGTAAACTCTGCCGTGTTCCTTTTAGACGGTGAAATCTGCGTAAGGGGAAGTTGCCTTGCATTAGGTTACTACGGCGACCATGAGAGAACAGAAAAAGCCTTCTGCCAGAATCCCCTGCAGAGCGCCTATCCGGAGAAAATCTACCGCACCGGTGACCTGGCAAGATACGAAGACGGAGACCTCATATTCCTCGGACGTGCCGATTCCCAGGTAAAGCACATGGGTCACCGCATAGAGCTGGGGGAAATAGAAATCCATGCAAACGCCATCGGATTTATAACCTCCGCCTGCTGTCTATACGATGAGAAGCGGGAGAAGCTCACATTGTTCTACGAAGCGAAGGAGCAGGACGATAAGGCTGTGTTCACAAGCCTTAAAAGTGCCCTGCCAGCCCATATGATACCAAACAGGCTTGTATATATGAAAACAATGCCCGCCAACAGAACGGGAAAAATCGACAGAGCGCTGCTCAAGAAAACATATATTGAAGAGGCATAACATGAAAGACCTGCTTAACCTCCTTAATGAATGCTGTCCCGACGTGGACTTCGAAAACGAGACATCCCTCATCGACGATGGAGTGCACACCTCCCTTGATATAGTGATGATTGTAGGAGAACTGAACGATGTTTACGATATATCCATAACGGTGGACGAGTTGGAGCCGGAGAATTTCAACTCCGCCTCAGCGATATTCGCCCTTGTGGAGCGGCTGCGCAATGAATAAGATTATGTCAATAAACAGCGCATTGTTTCTTATTTTTGTCGCAGTAACGCTGATACTTTACGGCGTTATTCCCCAAAGATTCAGAAAATACGTTCTGCTTGCCGCAAGCGTGTTTTTCTATCTCATGTCGAGCCTGCGCTCCTTTGCGTTTCTGCTCGGAACGATCATCCTGACCTACTTGGGAGGGATCATTCTTGATAGCATGAATCTGAGAGAGAAAGACGACCTCGCTAGATTGGCAAAGGAAGAAAAAACGGCGGCAAAAAAGGCTTGGCAAAGAAAAAAGAGAATTATTCTTTCCTCTGCCCTTGCAATCAATTTCCTGACTTTGGCGGTGTTCAAGTATCTGGACTCGTGGTTCGCTGCGGCAAACAGCTTCCTGTCTTCTTTAGGTTTGTCATTTTCCTTCCCTTCACTGGAACTTCTGTTGCCCTTGGGTATCTCCTTCTACATCTTCCAGACAGCGGGGTATCTTATAGATGTGTACAGAGGCAAGACAAGGGCGGAAAGAGGCTTTTTAGACTATGCTATTTTCGCCTGTTACTTCCCGCAGATGATTCAAGGCCCCATAAACCGATACTCCGAGCTGTCACCGCAGCTTAAGGAAGGCAAAAAGCTTTCCGCTGAGAATATCCGCTCGGGAATTCTGCTTATGATGTGGGGCATGCTTAAAAAGGTATTCATTGCCGATGTGCTGAGCCCGGGAGTTACAGCAATATACTCAAACTATCAAGCATACCCAGGGATCATTATCTTTCTAGGAGCCTCCATGTACTGC
>JAAZBA010000059.1 GCA_012514045.1 Clostridiales bacterium
ATGAAGTAGCTAACATTGTCATAGAAGAAAAGATTGAAGTTGTCACCACAGGTGCGGGAAACCCTTCCAAATATATAAAGGAATGGCTTACAGCAGGCATCAAGGTAATCCCTGTTGTCGCTTCTGTTGCCATGGCGAAGTTGATGACACGCCTCGGCGCGTCCGCACTGATTGCGGAAGGCGGCGAAAGCGGCGGTCACGTCGGTGAACTTACTACTATGGTTCTTGTTCCGCAGATCTGTGACGCTACCGCTCTGCCTGTTATTGCGGCAGGAGGTATTGCAGACGGCAGAGGTGTTGCAGCGGTATTTATGCTCGGCGCCCGGGGCGTGCAGATGGGTACCCGCTTTTTAAGCGCAAATGAATGCGCTATTCATCCTAACTATAAAGAAAAAATTTTGAAAGCAACTGACCTTTGCACGATTGTGACAGGAAAACGCTTAGGTCACCCTGTCCGCAGCCTCAGAACACCGTTCTCAAGGGAGTATTCCCAAGCGGAGTATGGCGGTATGCCGGACGAGAAATTGGAAGCGTTAGCAGCCGGCGCGTTAAGGCTTGCCGTTCAGGAAGGCGACAACGAAAAGGGCTGTTTCCTCTCCGGGCAGATCGCCGCGATGGTTAAAAAGGAACAGCCTGCCGCGGAAATAGTCAAGGAAGTCATGGGAGAAGCGGAAGCTATCCTTATGAGGGCGTTACAATGGGTAAAATAGCATTTGTTTTTTCAGGACAAGGCGACCAGTACCCCGGAATGGGTAAGGATCTGTATAAAAAGAATCCGTCTGCCAAAAAGATTTATGACTTGTGTGACAGGATTCGTCCCGGCACTTCTTCTCAATGCTTTGAAGGAACAGAGGCAGAATTGAAAGAGACAAAGAATACACAGCCCTGTCTTTTCGCGCTGGAGCTGGCTATGGCAAGCGTACTGCTTGAAAAAGAAGTCGTTCCCGATGTTGTCGCGGGTTTTTCACTCGGCGAAGTAGTTGCCGCGACGGTGAGCGGTGCGTTTGACAATGATACCGGGTTCCGCCTTGTATGCAAACGCGGAGAACTGATGCAGCGTGAGGCTGAAAAGTTTGATACCTCCATGGCTGCGGTTGTGAAACTTACAGCTGAACAGGTACAGGAATTGTGCGGTAAATACTCTGACGTTTACCCCGTGAATTTTAACTGCCCCGGACAAGTCACCGTTTCCGGCCTTTCCTCGCAGATGACAGACTTTTTTTCGGATGTAAAAGCGGCCGGCGGCAGAGCAATCCCTCTCAAGGTAAAGGGCGCATTTCATTCGCCGTTTATGAATGAGACAGCAAAAATGTTTGCTGAAGAATTGGCGAATACGGAGATAAAAGAAAGAACGATCACGCTTTATTCAAATGTGACGGCTGAACCTTATGGAAATAATGTTGCAGGTTTATTATCAAATCAGATCTGCAATCCTGTACAGTGGGAGAAAATCATCCGTAATATGATAACTGATGGTGTTGATACCTTTATTGAGATCGGTCCGGGCAAAACATTGACCAATATAATTAAGAAAATAAACCCTGATGTGAAAGCCGTAAATTTTGCCGAATATCTTGCGGAGGTGGAAGTGTGATAAGCGGAAAAACAGCGGTTGTGACCGGAGGCTCCCGCGGTATCGGTGAAGCAATCGTGTATAAGTTGGCGTCTTTAGGCGCGAATGTCGCCGTTATCTACGCCGGTAATACAGCTGCCGCAGAAAATGTCTGCAATAAGTGCAAGCAGGATTATGGTGTGGAAGCTAAGGCGTACAAGTGCAATGTAGCGGATTTTGAGGCGGTAAAGGACACTGTAGCAAAGCTCAAAGCCGATTTCGGAACAGCGCAAATCCTTGTAAACAACGCGGGGATTACCCGTGACGGTTTGCTTGCCATGATGAAAGAAGAGGATTTTGATGCGGTTGTCGATACCAATCTCAAAGGTGCTTTCAATATGATACGCCACATGACCGGTTTGTTTATCAGAAACCGTGAAGGCTGCATTATTAACATCACCTCAGTTGCCGGAATTGTAGGCAACGCGGGACAGTGCAATTATTCTGCGTCAAAGGCAGGTCTTATCGGACTTACAAAATCTGTCGCCAAAGAACTTGCGCCAAAGGGAATTCGCTGCAACGCGGTAGCCCCCGGGTTTATCTCAACGGATATGACGGAAAATCAAACCGACAATCCGCTTTTGAAAATGATTCCGCTGGGGAAAATGGGCGGAACGGATGATGTGGCAGAGGCGGTGGCATATCTGACGACCGCAAAATACGTAACCGGTGAAGTGCTACGTGTTGACGGCGGTATTGCGATGTAAGGAGAAAAAATATGAGTGAAAACAGAAGAGTTGTTGTCACCGGAATCGGCGCGATAACTCCGTTAGGAAATAACGATGCAGAGACATGGGAGGGTTTGAAGAACGGGAAAAACGGTATTGCTCTCATTACACTTTTTGATACAGAAAAATTTAAGGCAAAATTGGCCGCCGAGGTCAAAGGCTTCGACCCGGCGGAATACTTAGAGGTAAACGATCTGTTTCGTACCGACCGTTATGCGCAGTTCGCTGTAGCTGCCGCGCAGCAGGCTGTGGATAAAAGCGGCGTGGAAGGCACTGTAGAGCCGGAACGCTTTGCTGTTATATTTGGTACCGGCATCGGCGGTATCGGTACGTTTGAAACAGAACATACGAAGCTTATAGAGAAAGGCCCGCGTCGTGTGTCTTCGCTGTTTGTGCCTATGATGATCGGCAATATGGCAGCAGGCATGATAGCCATACGTCACGACTGTCGCGGTTCCGCAATGCCTGCGGTTACTGCCTGCGCTTCCGGCTCAAATGCCATTGGTGAGGCTATGCGTCTTATTCGTCACGGATATGCTGATGCGGTGATCACCGGTGGCGCGGAAGCAACGGTCGTTCCTACCGCGATTGCGGGTTTTGTAAATATGCAGGCGCTTTCCACCTCCGAAAACCCTGACGAAGCATCGCTGCCTTTCGATAAGCGCAGAGCCGGATTTGTTATAGGTGAAGGCGCTGTGGCGCTCGTTCTCGAAGAATATGACCACGCGTTAACCCGCGGAGCCAGGATTTTAGGTGAGGTATGTGGTTACGGCTCCACCTGTGACGCGTATCACATTACCGCGCCCCACCCCGAGGCTCGCGGCGGCGCTCAGGCGATGATGATTGCAATGAAAGAAGCGGGATATACCGAAAATGACACTGTGTATATCAATGCGCACGGCACTGGCACACCGATGAATGATGTGATTGAAACGGTAGCTATAAAAAAGGCGCTTGGTGAGCATAACGCAAGAAAAGCCTTCGTCAGCTCCACAAAATCTATGACCGGACATATGTTGGGCGCCGCAGGCGCGATTGAAGCCTTTGCATGTCTGTTTGCGCTGAATGAGGGCGTAATCCCTCCCACGATCAATTTGAATGAACAGGACGAGAGTTGTGACCTCAACTATGTCCCGAATACTGCTGTAAAGGCGGGTATTACGCTGGCGCTTTCAAACTCTCTTGGATTTGGCGGTCACAACGCTTGTCTCGCTTTCAGAAAGGTGTAATAGATGAAAGAGACAGATATCCGCAAATATGCCGAACTGATGAAAGAACTCGGTCTTACCGGGCTTGAGATTACAGATAATGATACAAAAGTCCGTTTGGAGCGCTCTGTTCCGGTATCAGCAAAAGAAACATTATATTCTGTTCCTGAACCTGCCACAAGTTCGCAGGTTGCGCCTGAGCATAAAGACTATATCAGCGTAAAATCTCCCATAGTCGGCGTGTTTTATGCGGCTCCCGCTGAAAACGCAGATCCGTATGTTACAATCGGCGACAATGTAAAGAAAGGACAGACCCTTTGCATCGTGGAGGCAATGAAACTGATGAATGAAATCACTGCCGATGATGAAGGCGTGATATCGAAAGTCTGTGTTACAAACGGTCAGGTCGTGGAATATGGCACGGAACTGTTCCATATCAAGAGGTCAGGGATATGAACAGAGAAGAGATCATGAGTATATTGCCTCACAGGGATAATATGTTTTTGCTTGATGATGTGGTAAACGAAGACGGTACGGCTGTCGGGCATTATACCGTCAGAGGTGATGAATTTTTCTTAAAAGGCCATTTTCCTGACAACCCCATCGTTCCCGGGGTGATACTCTGTGAGATTCTGGCTCAGTCCGCCTGTGTGCTGATGCAGGACGCTATGAGCGAAGGAAAGCTGCCGGTTTATACAGGACTTAACAATGTAAAATTCCGTTCTCCCGTAAAACCGGGGGACACGGTTGAAACACGCTGCACTATCAAGCGCGCAAAACACCCCTTTTATTTTGCGGAAGGTACCGCCACAGTGGAGGGAAGGCTTTGCGTATCCGCTGAATTTTCCTTTGCAATTACAGGAGCGTAGATTATGTTTTCAAAAATACTGATCGCCAACCGCGGCGAAATCGCTGTACGCATTATCAGGGCTTGCAAAGAAATGGGCGTCGCTACGGTGGCTGTATATTCCGAGGCGGATAAAAATGCCCTGCACGTGGCGCTTGCCGATCAGAGATATTGTATCGGCGGTCCGGAAGCTTCTGAGAGCTATCTGAATGAAAATCAAATAATCAGCGCCGCTATTATAGCGGACGCGCAAGCGATTCACCCCGGTTACGGGTTTCTTTCTGAAAACGCACATTTTTCAAGGCTTTGCAGAAAGAACGGATTGGTATTTATCGGCCCTGATTCCGAAAGCATGGAGCGCCTGGGCGATAAAGCAACCTTAAAAGAACTTATCCGCGATGCGGGACTATCTGTGATTCCGGGTACAAAAGCGATGACGTCTGTGGAGGAAGCGAAGCGGGCGGCAGAGAGAATCGGATACCCGGTAATGCTTAAAGCCTGCGCCGGCGGAGGCGGTCGAGGTATACGCCTGATCCACTCTGAAGACGAATTGGATAATGCTTACCATCAGGCGACGAGTGAAGCGCTCAGCGCTTTCGGTGACGGAAGCGTATATCTTGAAAAATACATCTTCCCGGCAAGACATGTGGAATTGCAAATTCTTGCTGATGAACATGGAAACGCCGTATGTCTTGGAGACCGAGATTGTTCTATCCAAAGAAGAAACCAAAAACTGTTGGAAGAGACCCCCTCTCCCGCCGTAAATGATGAGCAGCGAAAGAAAATTATGGAGCTTGCCGTAGCTGCCGTAAAAAAGATAGGTTACGTAGGCGCGGGCACTCTTGAGTTTTTACTTGACCGTGACGGCAGATTTTGGTTTATGGAAATGAATGTCCGGCTGCAGGTAGAGCACTGCGTAACGGAAATGCTGACAGGTTATGACCTTGTGAAATGGCAGATTCGTATCGCGGCGGGCGTACCTTTGAACTTTGCACAAAAGGATATCCACATCAAAGGCTCCGCTATCGAATGCCGTATCAATGCGGGAAGCTGCGGAACTCTGAATATGCTTCATGTTCCCGGCGGTCCCTCCGTGCGGTTCGATACATGCCTGATTAAAGGCACTGTTGTTACGCCATATTACGATTCTCTGCTGGGAAAACTCATCGTGTATGCGAAGACAAGAGAAGAAACACTGCGAAAAATGCGGGCGTCGCTTTGCGAATTGGTGATTGACGGAATACCGACTAATATTGAAGAACAACTGCGGATTGTGGAGGATGAACGCTTCACATCCGGCAACTATGATTTAACTTTTATGGGAAACAGGTGATGAAATGGCATTGATAAACTTTTTGAAACCGAGAAACCAATTGGAAGAAGGCGGCCGTACTGCTGCCCCTGTGCAGCGTGATGCCGGTGAACCTGAAAAGAAATGCCCGAATTGCCGTAAAGATATTCCTGTGAGCCGCCTTTGGGCGAATAATCTTGTCTGCCCCTGCGGCTATCATTTCCGAATGAAAGCGCGTCAGCGTATCCATATGATCGCGGACAAAAACAGTTTTCACGAAATGTATTCAAATGTGAAAGCGGATGATCCGCTGAACTTTCCCGGATATAAAGACAAGGTTGAGACAGTCCGTGTTGCAAGCGGTGAGGAAGAAGCAGTTATATGCGGTACGGCAATGATAGGCAGGCAAAAATGCTGTCTGTTCGTCATGGAGTCATATTTTATGATGGGTAGTATGGGCAGCGCTGTAGGTGAGAAAATTACAATGCTCTTTGAGTATGCCGTGTATCATCGCCTGCCGGTAGTCGGCTTTACCGTATCAGGCGGTGCCCGCATGCAGGAAGGTTTATTGTCCTTAATGCAGATGGCAAAAACGAGCGCCGCAGTCAAACGCCACAGTGACGCGGGACTACTGTATATTGCCGTGCTTACCGATCCGACAACCGGCGGCGTGACTGCCAGCTTTGCTATGGAAGCTGATATTATTTTGGCTGAGCCCGGCGCGACTGTGGGGTTTGCAGGCGCGAGAGTAATTGAGCAAACGACAAAAAAATCCCTCCCCGATGGTTTTCAAAAGTCGGAATTTGTAATGAAGCATGGGTTTATTGACAGTATCATACCCCGTTCCAATCAAAAGAAGTGCTTGACTGAACTTCTTAAAATGCACGATGGGAGGGCGATTATATGATCGATACGGCATACGAACGTGTCAAGCTTGCCCGTGATAACAAACGACCGACCGGGCTTGACTATATCAAAAATATTTTCAAAGATTTTATAGAGTTCCACGGAGATCGCCGTTTTGCGGATGATCCTGCCATTGTGGGGGGTGTCGCGAGGCTGAATAATTATCCTGTAACCGTGATTGCCATCGAAAAAGGCAATACAGCAAAGGAACGCGCTTATCGCAATTTCGGAGCTCCGCAGCCGGAGGGATACCGGAAAGCCTTGCGCTTGATGAAACAGGCGGAAAAGTTCGGCAGACCGATCATTTGCTTCATTGATACTTCCGGCGCCTATTGCGGAGTGGGAGCTGAGGAACGGGGACAGGGTCAGGCGATCGCAGAGAACCTTATGGAAATGTCAACCCTCAGTGTTCCTATAATATCTATTCTGGTTGGGGAAGGCGGAAGCGGCGGCGCGTTGGCTCTTGCTGTGGCTGACCGTGTCTGGATGCTTCAAAACGCCGTTTATTCCGTTATCTCCCCCGAAGGCTGCGCGAGTATTCTGTGGAAAGACTCTGCCAAAGCCGAAACCGCGGCAGAGAGTTTAAAACTAACGGCAGAGGACGCTAAAAGTCTCGGCGTGATTGAACGTATTCTTTCCGAAAATGAAATCGGGAAAAAGGAATTTTATGATCGCATACGTGTTCTTCTGACAGAGGAACTAAAAATACTGATAAAGGATATTGACTTGATTCAAAACCGTTATGACAGATTCCGCAAAATCGGTGTCAGTGCGGTCAATAAGGATTAAATATGAGTGTATATCAAAACTTTTGCCATGAGATTACCGACGAAAACGGCAATCTGAAAAAACTGATTTTAGACTATCCGGATAATTTTAACTTTGGTTATGATGTTGTCGACAGAATAGCAGAAGAAACGCCTGATAAAAGAGCGCTTGTATGGTGTAATGCCGGGGATGAAGAACATATCTTCACTTTTTCCGATATAAAGAAGTACAGCAACCAGATGGCGAATGTGTTTCGTGCCGCAGGCATCGGTCACGGCGACCGTGTGATGCTGATATTGAAACGTCATTACGAATATTGGTTCGCGGCGATTGCTCTGCATAAGCTGGGCGCGATAATGATACCTGCCACTCATATGCTGACGGTAAGTGACTTTGTCTATCGCCTTAATGCTTTAGAAGCAAAAGCAATTGTATGCACCGTACAAAGCGAAGTGCCGGAAAAAATCCTGGAGGCTCTGAAACAGACAAAAATGTCCGTAAAACTGTGGTGTGTACAGGAAAATACCGATGGATTTGAAAACATGACTGCTGAAATGGAAAGCGCAAGCGAAGAATTGGAGCGCATACCTACGTTGGCAACAGATCCGATGGTAATGTATTTTACCTCCGGCACTACCGGCGATCCAAAAGGCGTGATCCACGAACACAGCTATCCACTGGCCCATATTGTGACGGCGAAATACTGGCAGCAGGCAGAAGATAACGGGCTTCATTTCACAGTCGCAGAAACCGGCTGGGCAAAAGCCTCATGGGGAAAAATGTATGGACAATGGCTCGTCGGCAGCGCGGTTATGGTTTTCGACTTTGACAGCTTTGAGCCGAAGCAGCTCACGCATATTATCAACAAATACGGCGTAACGTCCTTCTGCGCGCCGCCTACTGTTTACCGTTATCTTGTGCGAAAAGGCATTCCCGATATGCCGACTCTCAAACACGCTACAACCGCGGGTGAAATGTTAGCTCCCGAAGTGTTCCGCAAGTTTACGAAATGCACGGGACTTACGCTTCGTGAAGGCTATGGGCAAACAGAAACCACTCTTCTGATGGCAAACTTCAAAGGCTATGATGCAGTCGAAGGCTCTATGGGAATCCTTTCACCCTTTTACAATATCGAGCTTCGCGGGACAGATGATCAACCTGTCGGCATCGGTGAAGTTGGCGAAGTTGTCATCATTCCTGATGAAACAGGCAAACAGACAGGTATATTTACATCATATCTTGACAACGAAGAACAGTATAAATATGTGTGGCGTGACGGCGTGTATCACACAGGCGATGCGGCATATATGGATGAAAACGGAAGGTATTGGTTCCACGGTCGATTCGATGATATTATCAAGACCGGAGGTTTTCGCGTCGGTCCTTACGAAGTGGAGAATGTTCTGATGGAGCATCCGGCAGTAATGGAGTGCAGCGTTGTCGGCGTACCGGATTCACTCAGAGGTCAGGCAATAAAGGCGGTTGTTGTCCCCGGCGCGGGATATACCCCTTCTACGGAGCTTGAATTGGAGATAAAAAATTTCTGCAATCAAAAGCTTGCTGAATACAAGTGGATCCGTCTGATTAAGTTTGTAGAGGAAATGCCTAAAACCATCAGCGGAAAGATTCAAAAGACTGTACTGCGCAGTCAAAATTAGGTGAATGATATAAAGATAATGAGTAAACGATATGTATCTGGGCGACAAGCAGGAGAAAAGCATAATTGTTTGGCAAAGAGACGTGTATATCAGTGTTTTTCAAGAAACGGAACAGGCGTTTGCTTTTGCCGCGGGTAAATAAATTTACAGTATTTAAAATAATATCAAAATTTCATCATATCTTGGTGTTATAATAAAAGATAGATTTATATTCAATCCCGTCGGCAGATAGCAATATTCTGCAAAAGGAGTTACCATGGACAATATGCTGAACAATATGAAGGAAATACTCAGCCGTCAAGTCAGCGGTTTTCATCAATATGTGTTGACCGATCCTGTTCACCTGAGCTATGTCAGCCGTAATCTTTGTGAGATGATCGGTGTTCGTAAAGAAGAACTGCTGGATGACAGCAGCGATCGGTACGCACTGTTTGTGCATCCCGCTGATCGGAAGAAATATTCGGATTTTATAGAAAGACTTGCATGTAAAGATCAGACTCTTACCGAAGAGTATCGTCTCATAAAGAAAGACGGCACTGTAATTTGGGTAAGGGATATTGCTGCGTCTAAAAAGACATACAAGGGCATCCCTGTCGGCACTTCTGTTCTGACAGACATAACCGACCTGAAAAACGAAAATGACGATCTGCGGTTTTTAAATGAGACTATTCCCTGCGGTTTTTTGAAATACACCTGTGAGAAGCAGCCGAGAATAACCTATATCAATCAAAAAATGATCGATATACTGCGTCTTCCGGAGACAAGGGACGGAGAACTGGATTATCTGGAAATGTATAAGAGCAACATTTTTCTGATGATTCCGATGGAGGAACGAAGAAGATTTTCAAAGTATCTTAACCGTGTTTATTCTTCGGAAACTCCCATTGCCGGAGAGATAGCTGTGCTTCGCTGTGACGGTACCCGTGCCTATTTATTCGGATGGGTTACAAAAGGCGTTAATGAACAAGGCGAAGCGGAGTTCCAAAGCGTTTGTATGGATATTACAGAACGATATCAAATGAGAAAGACGAGCGAAACTAAGCGTTATCTGAAAGCACTTACTGATGTCTACGATATGATTTTTGAATTTAATTTGGATGCTAACACCGTGAAATGCTTGCATAGCGATGAAAAATCATATTTTAAGAGATTTGAGGATATCGCGATGCAGATCGAAGATGCGCTGGAGAGATGGCTTCTTGTTTCGATTGCTCCCGAAAACCAGGACAATGTTCGCGGCTTTTTTAAGGATTTTTGCCAGAAAAGGCTTTACGAGGCTGATTCGAAGCCGCCGCAAATAACCTACAGCGCGCTTTCCACTGATGGGACTATCAGAAATTATACAGGAGTTTTCATTAAAGTTGATGAATCGGTAAGTTTCTATTGCTGCCGTAAAATGCAGGACGCTTCTAATACGGAAGCGCTGAAAAGCGAAAACGACCAGCTAAAAGAAGACATGCGGGATTTGGTTATGCGGTTTTCCGATGGTATCGCCGCTTTTGAGGTGTCGCCGAAAGGGCTGGTGAGGCCGCTGTACGCCAGCGAAAATGTGTGTGAGTTTTTCGGTTATACGAAAGAGGAATGGCTTCCACTGACAACACGCTTTACACCTTTGGAAAATTTCGTAGCGTACAGCGAAGTAGCATATGAGGATTTTGCTGAGCTTCTCAGGAAAGGCGAGGCTGAGTTTTCCTATTTTGACGTTAAAACGGAAGCAGAGCGTAAAATCAAAGCCATCTGCTCACAAAGAGAGCAGAGCGGCGCATCTTCCAGGTACGTTATGCTTTATGCCATAGAAGACACTGAGTCCGAAGAGAATAAGGTATTGCCTGAGAATAGCACCGTTTCTATTCGCACATTCGGGTACTTTGATGTGTTCGTCGGCGATAAGCCGATCGCGTTCCGCAACAAAAAATCAAAAGAGCTTTTGGCGCTTCTCGTCGATCGCAGAGGCGGATATGTTACATCTGAAGAGGCTATCGGGTTTTTGTGGGAAAATGAACCCGCCAACGCCATGACACTTTCCAGATATCGCAAGGTTGCGCTGCGATTGAAGAACACATTGGAAGAATATGGTATTCCGGACATTATTGAATCAGTTGACGGCAAACGTCGTATTGTAATGGAGGAAGTCCAATGCGATCTGTTCAATTATCTTTCCGGAAAAGAAGAATTCTCTCAGCTTTTCAAGGGTAGTTACCTGACAAATTACAGCTGGGGAGAAACAACTCTGGGAGAGCTGATGAGCAATCAGAAATAGAGGATTGATATGAGCAAGTACATCCATAAGGTCAATTATTATGAGACCGATAAAATGGGGATAACCCACCATTCAAATTATATTCGCTTTATGGAAGAGGCAAGATTGAATTTTTTGTCTGAAATAGGTTATCCGATGACACGTCTAGAGGCCGAAGGCATCACTTCGCCTGTGGTATCGGTAAGCTGTGAGTATAAGTACACCACCACCTATAGCGATGAAATTGAGATTGAGGTAAGCGTAGCTGGGTACAATGGAGTAAAACTGACACTTTTCTACGAAATGAGGAACAAACAGAATGATGTATTGATAGCAACCGCTTCATCTGTTAATTGCTTTATTGATGAAAATGGAAAACCGATCGCATTGAGAAAATATGTTCCCGATTTTGATGATATATTAAAAACAATAGATTGACCGTATAAATAAAAAAGAAAGCGATACATTTTAAGTTATCGCTTTCTTTTGTTTTTAAATATTTGATTTTATAAAGAATCCTTTTTACTTAAGTCCGGATAGCATTGACAGAGTCTCTTCAACGAGTCTCTGTCCCCCCTCAGGAGAAACTGCGTTGCAGAACACGCTGGCGGAATAGCCCTTGCCGGCGACACCGCGCTCTGTTGCGAGGTATGACCCGCTGCCTCTGCCATCCGGCTGACCACAGAGCTGCACGATAAAAGTCTGCGCAAAGGGGCTTCTCGCCTGAATGCGGTGCATGAAGTCCATATACAGCTCGAACTGACTTGTCGCGAAGGCTATGTTGCCGACCTTTACGGCGTGAACTTCGGCGGAAAACGTTGGCTTAATTTTCGAAGCTTCATATCTCTGCGCTATGCGGACAAAACGGTTGCGCTTCGATTTTAGAATGGAGTTGTAGTCAAGATTTTCTTTCGCGCTGCCTATGTCGAATTTGAACGGCTCCTTCTTGAGCTGCTCTATACTTTCAAGCGCGGTATTGTACTGTTCCTCACTTATATCACGTCTCTCAAGCTCCAGAGTGCGAACTTCGTGCGCAAGCGCCGCGCCGTAATCTATGTCGTTCTTCGCCCAGCTGTATATCTCCTCAACCGCAAAGCATACCCGCTCGGCTATATCCCTGCGCGCAAGCTCCTCGACACGTCCGGTTACGTCATCTACACCATACTTGAGCATAAAACGTCTGTTCTGCGCTTTTTTATAGTGTAGTATACGCGGCGACAGATCACCGCCGGCGGCGCACTGAGCGAGGATAGGGATGTTCCCGAGCTTTTCACGCACGGCTTTTTTCACATCGTGCCAGTAGTCGGCGCTTATAAGCTGGCTGTATTCGCTTTCTGAGCACTGGGAGGGGCAGGGGATATTGATGACCGCGCCTGTCAGTTTCTTTTCGGTATCGAAAGCAAACATTACGTTTACGGTGTGGTCTGCGCCGGCCTCGTAGTGGCTGAATTGTTCGTCATCTGTGTTTCCGTACATGACTGCGTGACCGTGCACAGCGGTGAGCGAATTGAGCTCTACTCCGGGACGCTTGGAATAGTCGTCAAAATAGACAGTTCTGCGGCTGTGCGCGACGACAGCATAGCCGTAACCATAGGCGATGCCCGTCTCGCGGCGCGTTTCGTAGGCTTCAATTATAGCGTCTGACACTTGCTCCGCGACATAGTCTCTATATTCATCGCTCGACGATATTTGCATTCCCGGGCGCGGGACATCCATAAAGGACTGAGGGATATACGTTTCCAATTCTTTTTTGAGCTGTTCCTCGGAAAATCGCTCAATCAGCGTCTCATCGAGCTTACCGCCGTCGTAATAATGGCTAGCGGCATTGTGGGAATGGGTCATGAAGGCGATTATTTTGCTCTCTGTCAGCTGTGGACACTTATTTACCGCTTTTCCACGGATTTCATCTGTGATCCACTTGCGCATACTCGTGCCGTCTATCGAAACAAAAACAGTGACGTCTCCTCCATTCTCAAGCACGAGCGCCGTCGTTGTCAGCGGATCCACAACGCCTTCGGATATTCTCATATTGTGATGTCCGGGGATATGGGACGGACCCTTCGGAGTGATGTCGCGCTCCGCCCAGCCTGCTTTCAGTTTTCCCATACTGTTATGATCCTTTCGCTGTATTATGCGAGGTTATTACATGCAGCCACCCGAACTTCTATCCGGGCGGCTGTGGATTGATTATTCTTTAGTCGCTGAGTTTGCGCAACTCTTCAAGAGTTTTTTCGACAAGCTCCTGACCGCCCTCGTATGAGACAACGTTACAGAACCTCGACGCGGAATACCCTTTGCCCTCATTGGCGCGCTCGGTGCACAGATAAGATCCGGAGTTTGCCAAGGGCTGCGCGCACAACTGAACAATAAAAGTCTGGCGGAAGGGACTTCTCGCCTGGATACGGTGCATGAAGTCCATATAGAGCTCAAACTGATTCGAGGCGAATGCGATGTCGCCGATGCGAATAATATGAACCTCGGTGCTGTGCTTGTCGCTCTGCTTCTGGCTTTCGTAGCGAAGCATCAAAGCCTTGTTGCGAAGCGCCTGAGACGGTCCGACAGAACGCTGCTCAAGCTGCTCTATCTCGTCACCTTCAATTTTCTCGGGTTTCATGTTCATATACATCTCGTAATCGCTTTTGGAAATCTCGTACTCCTCATCGGTGATCATTCTGCGTGAAAGCTCAAACGTCTTAACAGTGTGCTTTACCGGCGCATCGTAGACAATGGCTTTCTTAGCCCACGCCAGCGCCTCGTCAAAGGCATACGCGACTCTCTCGGCAATATCGCGGCGAGCGTACAGCTCGCGGTTGATGTTTTCAGGCTGAGAATCGTCGTAAATGCCCTCATATTTGAGGCGGAAGCGGCGGTCCTGAGCCTTCCTGTAGTGCATAATACGCGGAGAAAGGTCTCCGCTGGCGGCAGCCTGACCGATCAGCGGAATGTCACCGTATCTCGCGTGGATTTCGCGGCGGATATCCGTCCAGTAGTCGGCGGTGACGCCGCGCAAGCCCTCGGTATTCTGGGAAGGGCACGGAATATTGACGACAGCTCCCGTCAAATTGCCCTTTGTGTCGAAGGTATAGAGGAGGTTGACCGTATGGTCGGCGCCCGCCTCATAGTGACTGAACTGCTCGTCATTTGGATTGCCGTACATCATCGCGTGGCCGTGAAGCGCAGTGGCGGCGTTTAGCTTTACGCCAGGACGCTTTGAAATATCGTCGAAGTAGACTGTTCTGCGGCTGTGAGAGACGACAGCGAAGCCGTAAGCCGCGGAAATGCCGCCCTCGGCGCGGTTGGCATACGCCTCACAGATGGCGTCAGACGCCTGCTCGGTGAGAAAATCGCGGTAATCGTCGCCGCTCATGACATCGAGTCCGCCCAGATCCACATAACTGCGAAGCGACATTATCTCGGTGCGTTCGCGCTCTTTTTCAAGCTGCTCCCGTGTGTAGCCGAGCTTCATTAGGCGGTCCAGGTTCAGCTTCTCCCTCGTGTCGTGGCGCTGGTCAGGACCGGTGTGCGCGTGAGTGGAGTTTGCGAGTATCTTCCACACGTCGATTTCGGGGTTCTTCTCCATGACTTTCGCGCGAATCTCGTCGATTACGAAAGGCATGAGCGACATACAGTCGACAGACAGGAATATAGCCGTATCGTCACCGCCGTCGACGACGAGGGCGGTACAGCTTATCGGGTCGTATACGCCTCTCGAGAAGCGGTAAACAATATGTCCGGGCAAGTCAGTGAGCTTATCGACGGTTATGTCGCGCCTCGCCCATCCGATTTTAAGAGTTCCCATATTGAAGTCTCCTTAGCTTTGTGACTTAGTTGTTTAGACTTAATTCTCGTGTATTTTGTTTAGCATTTCGAGTGTGCCCTCGACAAGATCCTGTCCTCCTTTTACAGAGGCGAGGTTATCGTACATGCTGGTGGAATAGCCCTTGTTCTCGAACGCTCTCTGAGTGCATATATATGTTTCTCCCCCTCTGAGCGTCATTCCGCAAAGCTGCACGACGAAGGTCTGTCCGAAGGGGCTTCTCGCCTGAATGCGGTGCATGAAGTCCATATACAGCTCAAATGTGTTCGTGGCAAACGCCATATCATCAACACGGACGGCGTGAACTTCGGCGGCAACCTTTTTGTCGGGCGACTGATTGTTATATCGGTGGATAACATGCTTTAGTCTTATGATGGACGCGGGGTAATTTGAGAGCTCGACGAGTCTGAAGTATGGATCGTCGCTGGTCGCGGTCTGCTCACGCTGCTCGTAGTCGGCAAGCATATCGACGGCGAGCTTGTATTCCTCGTCAGTGATAAGTCTCGGGTCGAGCTGAAGAAGTTTCGTCTCGTGCTTCAGAGTAATGTCGCGGCGGATGTCCTTCTTCGCCCAGGAAAGCACCTCGTCAAACGCCCAGCAGATCCTCTCCGCTATGTCACGGCGGTTTTTAAGCTCTCTGTTCTGTATCTCATTCTGCTGCGGGTCGGTTTCCTCGCCGAATTTGAGGTTGAGACGGCGGTCAAACGCCTTTTTGTAGTGCATCATGTGGGGCGACAGGTCGCCGGCGGCAGCGCACTGGGGCAGTATAGGAATGTTGCCGTATTTCGCTCTCAGCTCGCGCTTTACATCGCACCAGTAGTCGGCGGTGAGCATATTCATGCCTTCGGAGCACTGGGAAGGGCAGGGCACGTTGATTACCGCGCCATTCAGCTTGTCGTTTTCATCGAAGGTAAAGAGAATATTAACAAAATGGTCGGCTCCCGCCTCGTAATGGCTGAACTGGGGATCCGTTGTGTCGCCGTACATCATGGCGTGGCCGTGGACAGCGGTTCTCGCGTTGCGCTCGACACCCGGGCGCTTGGAAAGATCGTCAAAATAGACGGCGCGGCGGCTGTGACCGACAACGGCGTAGCCGTAGCCGTAGGAGAAACCGCCATACTTGCGGTTGGCGTAAGCTTCGCATATCGCGTCTGATGCGAGATCGGTGAAATATTCGCGGGAGTCATCTCCGTCGCCTATCTCGATGTCACCGTTGTCGACGTAATTAAAGAGCGACGCCCCTTCCTCATACTCCGCGACAGCCCTGATCGTCTCCTCTGAGTAGCCAAGCTTACAAAGGCGCTCTATGTTAAGTTTTCCCGGAATTTCGTGGTCATAGCTGGGGCCGGTGTGGGCGTGGGTGGTGTTTGCGATGATTTTCCACACATCTATCTCGGGATTTTTCTCGAGAACTTTGGCGCGTATTTCATCAAGGGCAAAGGCGCGCAGCGCCATACCGTCGACGGAGAGGAAAATCGCGATATCCTCACCGTTTTCGAGGACGAGCGCTGTCGTCGTCAACGGGTCATGAACGCCGTCGCGGGGAAAGTGGTAAGCGAGATGACCGGGGAGGTTTATCATCTTTCTGTAGGTGATGTCTCTTTCTGCCCAGCCGATTTTAAGTTTTCCCATACCGTTTCCTTTCTTTTTTTAACGCTTTCTCTCCCCGGAGGAAGGGAAGCGATGAGAATAATATATTTATCAGTCAGCCAGTTCGTTTAGGATATCAAGCGTTCTGTTGACCATTTCCTGGCCTCCCTCACAGGAGACGAGGTTGCAGAACATGGAAGCGGAGTAACCTCTTCCTTCACGAGCGCGCTCGGTACACAGGTAGGAACCGCCTTCCATGCCGGGCTGACCGGCAATCTGTACGATGAAGGTCTGCTCAAAGGGGCTTCTTGCCTGAATGCGGTGCATATAATCCATATAAAGCTCGAAGCGGTTGGAGGCAAAAGCGATATCACCGATCCTGATGACGTGCATCTCCATCGGGAATTTCTTCTCTGTCTTCTGGTTTTTGTAGCGGTCTATTATTTTGCTGAAACGGTTGCGTTTGGACTTAAGGACGGAGTTGTTGTTGAGATTATGTCTTGCAGTTTCGAGGTCATAGCGATAATCTTCCTTGGCAAGCTCTTCGAGCTGCTGCAGAGAGTACTCATATTCCTCGTCTGTAATCATTCTCTTTGAAAGCTCGACGGTTTCAACGACGTGCGCGAGCTTTACGTCTTTCTTTATGTCCTTCTTAGCCCAGGAAAGAACCTCATCGAACGCCCACGCGACGCGCTCACCTATCTCAAGGCGCTCAATGTTCTCGCAATTGCCTTTGAGTTCTTCGGAGGTCTTGTCGTACTTGAGCGTGAACTTGTGGACTCTGGCATCTAGGTAGTACTGCTGATGGGGAGAAAGATCACCGCCGGCGGCGCACTGACCGAGTATTTTGATATCATCGCCGTACTTCGCGCGGATTTCTCTCTTTATGTCATGCCAGTAGTCTGCGGTGAGGTTAAGGTAGCATTGGCTTTCGGACGCCTGCGACGGGCAGGGGATGTTGATTATTGCGCCGGTGAGCTTGTCTGCAGCGTCGAATGTGAACATGATGTTTATAAACGGATCGTCGCCTGCCTCAAAGTGGCTGAAGTTGTCGTCGTTGGTGTTGCCGTACATGACAGCGTGACCGTGGACAGCGGTAAGAGAGTTGAGCTCGACGTCCGGGCGTTTGGAATAGTCGTCGAAGTAGACGGTTCTGCGGCTTCTCGCGACGATGGCATAACCGTAGCCGTAACCGATACCGCCTTCTGCGCGCTTCTCATACGCCTCACAGATGGCTTCGGAGGCGCTCTGAGCGAGGAACTCGCGGTACTTGTCGCTTGACTCGATCTCCATGCCGGGGCGCGGCACATCCATGTAACTATTGGGGATGTACGATGCCAGCATCGCCTTAAGCTGCTCGTCGGTGTACTGATCCTTGATATATTCGGAAAGCTCGCCTCCATCGTAGTAATGGCTCGGCGCCTCATGCGTATGGGTGGCGTTGGCAAGAATCTTCATTACGGGGATTTCGGGGTTTATTTTCGCGACTCTGCCGCGGATTTCGTCGAGCAGGAAGCAGCGGATAACGACGCAGTCGATGGAGAGGAATATCGCCATATCATCGCCGGAGTCGACAACGAGCGCTGTTGTCGTGATGGGGTCCATGACGCCGACAGAGATTCTCATATTGAAGTGTCCGGGTATAAAATGCGGTCCCGAGGGCGTAACATCGCGTTCCGCCCAGCCTATTTTAATAGTACCCATTTTTTTAGTCCTCCACAGCTAATTTATTTAAGATTTCAAGCGTTTCTTCTACGAGCTCCTGACCGCCCTCAGCGGAAACAAGATTGCAGAACATGGATGCGGAATAGCCCTTGCCTTCCACACCACGCTTGGTGGCGAGATAGGAGCCGCCGCCCATACCGGGCTGGCCGGCAAGTTGAACGATGAAGGTCTGTTCGAAGGGACTTCTCGCCTGAATACGGTGCATATAGTCCATATACAGCTCGAAACGGTTCGAAGCGAAGGCGATGTCGCCGATTCTGATAACGTGCATCTCCATCGGGAGCTTTGGGTTCTCTTTCTGTGTCTCGTAGCGCTTGATGACGCCCAGATAGCGGTTTCTCTGTCCCTTGAGGTTGGAATTGCGCTCAAGATTGAGACGCGGAGAACCGTGATCAAAGCTGTACGGAATGTCCTTTATAGCGTCAAGCTGGGCTTTACAGAATTCGTATTCCTCGTCGGTTATGATCCTGCGGCTCAGCTCAACTGTCTTTACCACATGCGTAATAGGAGCCTCTTTGCGGATGTCATTTTTTGCCCAGGCGAGAGTTTCCTCGAAAGCGAAGGCGACTCTCTCGGCTATATCGCGGCGCTCAAGAGCCTCGACATTCTTCGGGATATCCTCCTCGGTGAACTCATCGCCGTACTTGAGCGCGAAGCGGCGCAGGCGGGCTTGCTTGTACATGAGAAGATGGGGAGACAGGTCACCGCCGGCGGCGCACTGTCCGAGAATCATGATGTCCTCGCCGAATTTTGCGCGTACCGCTTTTCTTATGTCGTGCCAGTAGTCTGCTGTCAGTCTTATGCGGGACTCGCCTTCAGAATTCTGTGAAGGGCAGGGGATATTGATGATGGCGCCGGTCAGCTTGTCGTTTGCGTCAAAGGTGAACATGAGGTTGACAAAGTGGTCGGCTCCCGCCTCAAAGTGGCTGAACTGGTCATCATTGGTGTTGCCGTACATGACCGCGTGACCGTGGAGAGAGGTCAGCGGGTTGAGGACGGTCGTGGGGCGCTTGCCGAAGTCATCAAAATAGACGGTTCTGCGGCTGTGCGAAACGACAGCGTAGCTGTAGCCATAGCTGATTCCCGCTTCGGCACGCTTCTCATACGCTTCGCAGATAGCCTCAGCGGCTTTGTCGGAAAGAAAATCGCGGTACTTATCGCTGGAGCCGAACTCCATACCATCTCTCGGAACGCCCATGAGGGAGGTGGGGATGTAGTCATCGAGCATCTTCTGAAGCTCTTCAGGCGTGTACTGCTCCTTGATGGTCTCGTCTATCTCGCCGCCGTCGTAGTAGTGGCTGGGCGCTGTGTGCTGATGCATGGCGGACGCCAGAATTTTCATAACAGGGATAGCGGGGTTCTTGCGGCGAACTTTGCCGCGGATCTCGTCGAGCAGAAAACAGCGGATAACAACAAGATCCATCGACAGGAATATGGCGATGTCGTTGTCGTCCTCTACAACGAGCGCGGTAGTTGTGATGGGGTCAATTATTTTCTCGGAGATACGCATCTCAAATGTACCGGGGATGTATACGGGACAATCCGGCGTCACATCGCGCTGAGCCCAGCCGATTCTAAGCTTTCCCATAATAAATTACCTCTTTCTTTCGTCATTATTTGTAAGGATATGGAAACTGAGCCGCAGTTATGATGTTGCAAACATAATGATTACGGCTCAGTATTTTACTATTATTTAGTTGATGCGCGGGACATCAAGCCATACATGGCCCTGTACGGCGGCCTCATGGGCGATAAGTCCGGGGATTGTAAGCTCCATCGCCACGTCGACAGTCGTATACGGCTCCTTGCCGTACTGGACATAATCGAGGAACGCCTGAGAGATAAAGTAGTCGCTCGAGCCATGTCCGCCGGCAGCGAAAAGCGGCGCGTCAACAGCGGTCTGGTTTGAGATGATGGGAATGGTGTTGCTGTATTTTGGATCGCTGCCCTCGAAGTAACGGCGGCCTTCGCCCTCGAAGCTGTGACGGGAAGCCTCGAGAGAGCCCTTCGTACCGTAGATGTTGTAGGTTACAAGGCTGGGCTCACGCGGGGTGACCTGGCTGCGGCAAATTTTGACGATTCTGCCCTGCTTTGTTTCAAACAGCGCGACCTGCATATCGATAGTGGACGGCCACAGACCTTCCTGGATAGTGTTTTTGTTGCCCCAGGCGGTAGCCTTGGTTATGTAGTCACCGTTGCCGATAAGGAACATTATCGGACCGAGGCAATGGGTGCAGTAGTGTATCGGCGGACGGTAGGTACGCCAGAATGTCTCACCGGTCTCGTTGTCGATGAGAAGATTTCTGATGTCATGGATGTACTCACCCTCAGCGTAATGGATGTTTCCGATCTTGCCTGCGTCGATGTACTTCTTCCACTGCTGGATATAATCGTAATAGATATAGTTCTCGGCGAGCATATACTTCGCCGTTGAGCGTTTTGCGGCATCATAGATTGCCTGGCAGCCTTCGATGGTGTTCGAAGCTGTAACTTCGCTGAATACATGTTTGCCTGCGTCGAGAGCCTTTACGGTCTGCTCGGCGTGGAAGGGGATAGGTGTTCCGACAACGACGGCGTCTATGTCGGCATTGAGAAATTCATCGAAATCTGTAAAACACTGGTTATCGGCAAGATTGCAGTCCTTGGAAGACTGCTCAAGGCTCGTCTCGTTGAGGTCGCAGATAGCGGTTATCTCAGAGCGATCGCCTCTGCCGAAATTCTTCATATAATTGCCGCCGCGGCGAATGCCGACTACGCCAACCTTCAATTTATCCATAGTTTATGCTTCCTCCTCTTTTAATACTTCCGTTCTCAGTCAGTGAAATGCGGAACATCGAGCCATACGTTGCCCTGTACGGCAGCCTCGTGGGCGATAAGTCCGGGAAGAGTAATCTCCATGGCGCGGTCGACAGTCGTCGGAGGAGTCTTGTCGAACTGGATGAAATCAAGAAACGCCTCGGAAAGATAGTAGTCGCTTGTTCCGTGACCGCCCTTGGCGTAATCGGGAGCCTCGATCTCGGTCTGATAGCAGTTAATGAGCTTGCCTCTGTGGGTATCCTCGCCCTCAAAGTAACGGGAGCCGACGGTCTCGCCGCCGTGACGGGTGTTCTCGAGGAAGCCCTTGGTACCGTAAACACTGTAGTAAACGGTGTGCGGCTCGGGACGCGGGGTGACCTGGCTGCGGCAAATCTTAATGCCTCTGCCTTTCTTCGTCTCAAATAGCGCGACCTGCATATCGATGGTGGAGGGCCACAGACCTTCCTGGATGGTGTTCTTGTTGCCGCTGGCGGTAGCCTTGACGATGTAGTCGTCATCGCCTATGAGGTACATAAGCGGGCCGAGGCAGTGGGTGCAGTAATGTATCGGCGGTCGATATTTACGCCAGAAGGTCTCACCGGAATCGGTGTTAATAAGAAGATTTCTGATGTCGTGGATGTACTCGGCTTCGGCATAGTGGATGTTTCCAATCTTGCCAGCGTCGATATACTTCTTCCACTCCTTGATGAAATGGAAATAGATGTAGTTTTCCGCGAGCATATACTTAGCCTTGGAGCGCTTCGCGGCGTCATAGATAGCTTTGCAGCCCTCTACGGTGTTGGCAGCGGTGACCTCGCTGAGGACGTGCTTGCCAGCGTCGAGAGCCTTTACACTTTGTTCGGCATGGAAAGGAATGGGTGTTCCGACAACTACGATATCAACATCGGTGTTGATAAACGCATCGTAATCAGTGAACACCTGATTGTCTGAGAGATTAAGATCCTTGGAGACCGCCTCGAGTCTCTTCTCGTCGAGGTCGCAGATAGCGGTGACCTCGGTGCGCGCGTTCCTGGCATACTTCATCATGTAGGAACCGCCGCGGCTGACGCCAACCACGCCTACCTTCAACTTGCCCATACTTGCTTTCTCCTCCTTGTAAATATAGGGTTTATTTTACCATAGGAAAATATGTGTATATCGTCCTTACATTGCATTGTATCATCTGCCGATGACGGTGTAAACAGTAAACAAGGCACTTTAACTGTATTTTACGGACTAATGACAATGAAAGAATAATTTTCACGCTTGATAAAACGGACAAAGAGTGAAAAAAAGGAACGAATTCTATTTTCTGTATTGACCCGGAGCCACGCCAAAAACTTTCTTAAAAGCCTTATAGAAGGTGTTTGCGGAGTTGAAACCGCACTTGGCGGCAATGTTCGCGACCGATTCTCCGGTGTTCGTCAGAAGCTCCAGCGCTTTCTCCATCCTTAGATGCTCAAGGTACTCGGAGAAGCCGTATCCGGTGAAGTCCTTCACGATTCTGCCGACCTGCTTGGTGGAGATAGAGAACTTGTCGGCGATAAGCCCGGCGTACAGATCGGGATTCTGAAAGTTTTCCTCGATATATGTCACAAGGCTTTCCTTGTAGCTTTTAGCGCTGACAGATTTTTTCGTGCTGCCCGAAAGCTCCAGGCAGATATCCCCAAGTCTGGAAAACTGCTCGGCGGCGGGACGCAGATCATCGTATATAGGAAGAAATACATCGCGCTCACGTCTCTGCTCGTAGACCAGCATCGCGGGAACGCTTCGCAGAGCATAGTAGAAACTCTTTATCGTTTCAATATCTTCTCCCGCCGTCGCAACAGCCTGCGTTATTACCTCAAAAATTCTTTCGACCTCGCTGAGGTTATTCCTTTTTATCGCGGCATTGAGTGAATTGATGACAGGGGCGATTGCCTCGTCTGACGGTGTCGTTTCGGAGCTGTCCCTCGGTTCAAGATAGCGAAGTGTACCGGGCGCATCGGGAGCGTACGCCTGTGTCTGCAGAAATACACGCCGCACATTTACAGCGCCCGTGAACACTTCGGACACAACCACACGCAAATTTTCGTAGGGACTTATGAGCCTGTCAAATTCAGCGTTTTTTTCTGCTTCGAAAAGCGCGGCAAGACAGTTGGAGTTAATTCGGACGACCGTTATATCATCGCTGTCAAGCATAGGCATAAGACTTTCCGCCGTTAAACCGCTTGTATCTGTATTGATTATGGCAAGGCGGGAGGGACGATCGAACATATTATCCGACCGTATAGCGGCTTCATACGCGCCGCCTAGCATGGCGTTGAGAAGCGTACTTGAGCGAAGACAGCGTCCCGTCTCACGAAGCGAGGAGCGCAGTTCGTTGTTTGATATGGTGAGCTCCGCCGACACGCGGCGCAGGAAATCGAATTCATCGATACTGTTGCGCATCGTGTAGTCGCCGCGGCTTTCCTTTACAAGCCTGTATATGGGACGGTACGTGTAGAACGAGAGCACCAATACCATAAATACTCCGACGAGCAGCATAACAATAATATATGTGAAAATAATGCGTTTTAGAGGCGCCGCCTCCTCTATGAAATAATCATCGGGAATACTGACGCTGATTTTTGCTTTAGCTACGGGTATATCATATGTATATACCGAAAACCGCTCCGTTCCCGCTGCCCCATAGGAGGTAAGCACGCTGCCGGAGTAATCTGTGACAGTGATATACGAGTCTTCAGGGAGGTTTTCAAAGCCAAAAAGCTTCTCTAACTTTGACATCGGATATAAGGCGCAGAAGGTGGCAGTGCCGCGGTTCGGGCGCGTGACAAAAGTAAGGCAATCGACCTCTGCCACATTGTCAAGATATGCGTTTTTAATCGGCGATTGGGGTAAAAAACCCTGAGTCTCTGAGCGGGAAATCACAAGCGAGCTCATCTCGGCGCCTGTTTTCCCGCGATAGACCATAAATTTCCCGAAGAATTCGTTTCGGTCCATGTAGATGGAATTTAGGGATATTACCTTGGAATTGTTGTGAAAGAGTATAAATAGCTCCTTGACGCCTTCGATGCTTGAAGCGCAGCTTGCAAGCTGTCTTCTAACGTTGATTAGGCTGTAAATGTCCTGCGATGTAAAGCGTTCGTCGGTAAGGGAACGAAGCATAAGAAAATCACCCGGAGGTATGGAATTATTGATGTTCATCACAGTTTCCAGCGACATTGTGAAACGCTCTGCGCCCGTGTCCAGTATAAGCTCGCAGTCGTGACGCGCTTCGCGGTCAACAACCTTTATCGCCGTTCTGTATATCGGTACGGAGAAGACAATGATGATGGAAAGGACAATGAAATATAAGACAATGTAACGATACAGGACTGACTTTCCGCGTCCATGGCGGGGTTTTACGATACTATTGTCTGTATTTTCAATATCTTCGCTGATTTTTCGAGGCATATCGCAATCTCCCTTCCATCAGTTTTGAAACGGTTTATTAAATAATTATACCATGTAATTTGAAGATTTTGAAGTCTTTTTTTTAATAAATTTTCCTAAAAGTCATTATTTTCCGTTTTGTCACTCTCTGATTTGGGATATATACACTAAAAACTCAAGCATAAAGAGCTATACCGATTGCCCCGAGATAACATGGACTGCTTACACGAGATATGAAGGGGCAAGCGGGACTACTGTTATCGCCTGTTTCCTTAAACAAACAGTTCGCCCGGTAGAGAATTGCTCTCCAATCAAACAATTTAAGCCACAGCCGCTGAATAAGACGCACCTGCATAGTCCGTGAGTCGTTGTCTTCGATTTGGGACAATGTTCAACGTGCTCTTAATACTTCCTGCCAAAGATTTCCTTATTTGTTCAACATAGATTTTCTGTTTTTTCATTGTTTGTCCGTTTAATCAACAGGCGAATCCACACAATCTTCACACAATGTCTCAACAGTAACGATATATGGCGCTATTTCATGTTTACTTTTGGGCAAAATGTCGATATAATCATTATATAACCTAACGGACACGGCTGCCGGCGCATATGAGGGATTGGCGCAGTCTACAATTGACACAAGCTGTGTGTGATTATGTTTCGCCGTTCCCGAAATACAAGACCTGCAATTCCGTGTACGAATATAATAAAGGAGTATATCCCATGAAAAAGCGCATCTTAGCTCTCTTTCTCGCTGTCCTGCTGATTATCGGCATATTTGCCGGCTGCTCCGCCGGAGACAAGAGCGGAGACACCGCCACTGACGCAAAGGCGGAAACCACCACCGACGCAAAGAAGGAAACTACCGACAAGAAAGAAACTACAGACACGAAGAAGGAGACTACCGACAAGAAGAAAGAGGAAAAAACTGATAAAAAGAAAGAGGAGACTGCCGCCGCTCCCGAGGATGACAGCCTTGTCACTCCTAACGGCGAGTTCCCCATCGTTAAGGAAGAGACCGGTCTTACTCTCCTCATCTCCCCCAATGCCACTGTTACCGACTATGACGATAACGACTATCGTCACTATGTCAAGGAGCGCACCGGCGTTGACGTAACCATAGTGCTCACGCCCGCCGAGAACGGTGTTCAGAACGTTGAGCTGCGTGTTGCTTCCGGTGAGGAGCTTGAGGATCTGGTCTGCGTAAACCTCAGCGCTGTTTCGAGAAACGCCATGTATAACGACGGTATTGTCCTGGGACTCGACGAGCTCTTCGAGACGTACAGCCACTGGTGGTACATCATGGCTGAAGAGTATTGTACCGAGCGTGAGAGAGCCTACATGAACTCCCTTACCCGCGGCTTTGACGGCACAATGATCACATGGCCGCTCTATTATGCCGATCCCTCCAACGAGTTCAATCCCGGCGATACCCTCTACATTATGAATGACTGGGTCGAGAAGCTCGGCATCGAGATTCCTGACACCACCGACAAGTTTTATGACGTTCTCGTCCGCATCCGCGATGAGGATCCAAACGAAAACGGCAAGAAGGATGAGATTCCGTTCCTGTCTCTCGGTCAGAGAGGTCCCCTTGTCCTGATTAACAGCTTTGTATACTGCGGCAGCACCCTTGTCAACGCCACCGACGGTCAGCTCTGGACCCCATTCAACACAGACGAATACCGAGAAGCTATCAGATATCTTCGCAAGCTCGCTGTTGATGAGCTCCTCAGTGTTACATCTTTTACACTTGATGATAATCAGTTCAAGTCCATCATGAATATAGAGGATTCCGGAGAGCCTCCTTATGTTGGCGTCTACTCCCACCATCCGACGCTCGCCTTTGACGATGCTTCAGGCCGCCGTCTCGGCTTCACCCCGATTTACCCGATCAAGGGTCCGGAAGGCGTCGCTTACGCTATCTGCAGACCGAACGCGCAGGACTATTTTATGTCCATCACCAAGTACTGCGAGCATCCAGAAGTCGCCGCGAGACTTCTTGACTCTTTCTGCGAAGAGGATATGATGCTCTGGTCCCGCTGGGGAGTTGTCGACCGCGACTGGATTGACCTCCGTGAGGAAGAGGGCTGGGATTGCCGTTACGCCGACCTGGGCTACGAAGCCAAGTTCGTCGTCCTTAACAACCCCTATGGCTCCTCCAACAACATCATCTGGAAGTGGGACCGCGCCACATCCCTCCCGCCCGCGCTCATGGGCGCCCAGGGTATAGTTACCGAGGAGAATAAGAACGTCACCCTGACCGACGGGTCTACTGCCGAGCTCAAACCGACCACTGAGTATTCCCTCAGATCTGCCAAACTCGTTGCACAGAAGTCCAAGGACATCCCGGAAGAGATCGTCGGCAGGCTCATGTACACCGAGGAAGAGGATCTCGCCATCGCCGATATCGCCAGCTCTCTTGGCACATTCATATCTGAGTCCAGAGTTCGCTTCATCACAGGCGAGCTTGACATCGAGAAGGATTGGGACGCTTACGTAAAGCAGCTTGATGACATCGGTCTCGAAGAGTACATCAAGGTCACCCAGATTGCATATACAAGGCAGAAAGAGGCAGGCGGAGGCACTGCCGCCGGAGCCGGTATCAAGAAATAATCGTAATCGCAATAACCTGACTCTGCTTAAGCTTTAAGTTATGCTATGTTTACCGCGGGCGGACTCGCGCGAGTCCGCCCGCGGGTGCATACAACAAATTTGCTCTAACGGCCGAAAGGGGAAATGCTCATGGCAAAGGCAGCCGAAGAGAAGGCTAAAGCCGTTACCACCGTAAACAGCAAAAAGGGGGAAAAGTTCCGCCGTTTTCTTCTGGATTCAAAGAAAACGTGGCAGCTTTACCTTTTCTGTGTTATACCGCTCGCTTATCTTCTCATATTCAACTACTATCCAATGTTCGGCGTTCAGATTGCCTTTAAGAGCTACACCGCTTCCAAGGGCATTTGGGGCAGCCAATGGGTAGGACTCAAGCACTTCAAGACATTCTTTACTTCCTATCAGTTCTCCCGCACAATCATCAACACGCTTCGTATTTCTGTTTATTCCCTGTTGACCGGCTTTCCGCTGGCTATAGTTTTTGCGCTGATGCTCAATCTCGTCCGCAACGCGCGCATCAAGAAGTGGATTCAGACCATCACCTATGTTCCTCACTTCATTTCCACGATAGTTATCGTCGGCATTATCTTCCAGCTCTTCAACCCCGTTACCGGCGTCTATGGCTATATCTACCGTATCTTTAACCCGGGCGAATATCCCGTAGACTTGTTTACAAAGGCTGATGTCTTCCCGCATATGTATATATGGTCAGGAATCTGGCAGCAGCTGGGCTGGAGCTCAATAATTTACATCGCGGCGCTCGCCGGCGTCGATCCGGAGCTTCACGAAGCGGCAGAGATAGACGGCGCCAACAGATGGCAGCGCATTTGGACGATAGACCTGCCTGCGATACTCCCGACGGCGTCAATCATGCTTATCCTTCGTTTCGGCTCCATCATGAGTGTCGGTTATGAAAAGGTCTACCTTATGCAGAATGACCTCAACCTTGTCAAGTCTGAGGTTATATCCACATACATTTACAAGGTCGGTCTTAAGTCTGCTACTACTTTCTCGTACGGTACCGCCATCGGTCTTTTCAACTCCGTTATAAACTGTACGCTGCTGGTATTGGTTAACTGGATCGCCGGAAGATTCGGTGAAGGAGGTACAAGTCTATGGTAAGCACAAAAACCGCCGAAAAGGCTATACTCAAGAGAAACAGGATAAAGGATCCTTGGCAGGATAAGCTGCTTTATGCCATCGTCGGTATTTTCTTCGCTGTATTTGTTATTCTCGTACTCTATCCTATCATATTCGTCATATCCGCGTCCTTTTCCTCTGGCGCCGCGCTGAACGCCGGTCAGGTAATACTTTGGCCTGTCGATCCTGGTCTGCACGGTTATGAGGCGGTTTTCTCTCATAAGTACGTCCTTTCCGGTTACCGCAATACGATATTCTATACCATCGTCGGTACCGCCATCGGCGTATCCGTTACGTTTACCGCCGCTTATCCGCTTACGAGGAGAGACTTCCCCGCGAGACGTTTTATGATGGTTCTGTGCACTATAACGATGTTCTTCGGCGGCGGTCTCGTTCCGTTTTACATCCTCATGGTCAACCTAAAGTTCATAAATACCATTTGGGCGATGCTTATACCGGGAGCGCTGAGCGTTTACAACATGATTCTCGTCCGCACGAACATCATGTCAAATATACCGAATGAGCTGCTGGAGGCGGCACAGATCGATGGATGCAGTGACACACGCTATTTCTTCGAAATAGTTCTTCCGCTTTCGAAGGCTGTTATCGCTGTTATTACGCTTTACACCGCTGTCGGTCACTGGAACAGCTACTTTAACGCGATGATATTCCTCCGTGATAAGAATCTCTTTCCGCTGCAGCTGATCCTGCGTGAGATTCTCGTTTCTTCTCGTATCGACCTGAGCGAAATCGAGGACGCTGACCTTCTGGCTGCGCTTGTAGGTCTCGAAAACCTGCTCAAGTATTCGCTTATAGTCGTCTCTTCCGTGCCGATTATATGTGTCTATCCGTTTATTCAAAAGTACTTTATCAAGGGCGTTATGATCGGCTCCCTCAAGGGCTGATTTGCAGATATATCCTTTTGTAAGATAAAGGGCAAACTATATAAAGGTTTGCCCTTTGTTTTTAACCGAAAAACAGAAAGGAATGTACAAATATGGGTTCTCAGTGGTCAAAAAGCCGCGCCGCGGAGTGGTATGACAGCGTAGGCTGGCTGCGTGGTTGTAATTATATGCCGGCGAACTGCGCCAACCGTATAGATATGTGGCAAAATCTTGGTCTCGAGGAGCACACGGCTTGGGCGGCGGAGGAACTTGCTCTCGCTCACCGGCTCGGCTTCAACAGCGTGCGTCTGATCCTCGAATTCACTGTCTGGAGAGAGGAACACGACACTTTTTTCGACAATGTTGACCGCTATCTCGCGCTGTGCGATGAAAACAAAATTAACGTCATGCTCACTGTCGGCAACGACTGCGTTACCCCCAAGACAGAGCACTGGCGCGAGGAACATGTAGGCGTCCAGCCCTGCGACTGGGGATATCACGGCGGCAAAAAGTATTCCCCTCATCAGAGTCATGACCTCGTCGGCTTTCATGTGCTCGACGCGCCTGAGACGAGGGATCTTTACTTCGACTTTGTGCGTGAGTCGATCGAGCGCTACCGCAACGACAGTCGTGTTGTGATGTGGGATCTATACAATGAGCCCGGAAACGTCAACCGCGGAGACATGACATTAAAAAATCTTCCGATTATGTTCGAAATCGCGCGCGGCATCGATCCGATACAGCCGCTGACAGTAGGCATCTATAACGGGAGAAACACAGCATCATGCAACGAGTTCTGTTTTAAGAATGAGGATGTGATAAGCTATCACTGCTACGGTACGATTGAGGAAAATGTGAGATATATTCGAGAACTTAAATCTTTCGAGCGGCCGATTATCAACTCCGAATGGCTCGCACGTCCCATAGGCTCGACGATTCAGGACCTATTTCCTTTCTTCTACGCTCAGAACGTCTCATGCTATATGTGGGGATTCGTCGCGGGGCGATATCAGACTTACGAGCCATATAACGCCACGTGGGAGCGCTACGAGCGCGGCGAACTCCGTGATTTTGACTTCCGTCTGTGGTATCATGATCTGTACAGACCGTCACACCGCCCGTACGACCCGAAGGAGACAGAGCTTATTCGTCGCATATGTGACCTTGCGGACGACGATATGAAGAAAAAGAAAACCTGAGCGCATCTCTACATATAAAAATCCTCTGTGTAAGCAGAGAATCAGACTACTGACAAAGCCTATCTTAAAAAATAAGATAGGCTTTAAATATGGTAATTGTCCTTATATTTTACATAGCAGAGGGAAAAGTTATTGTTTGGGAATTCTTGAAACTCTCCGCATTCTACAATACCGGAGATTCGTGTGATTCCGCTTGCGTACCTGTATACGATGGGAATTATCTTGGGCATGAACTCAATATAAAATCTAATAGCTGACACCTGTTTATCTTGCAGTCAAAAGTTTTTCAGCCGTTTCGCGGTCTTTGGCGGAAAACCGAAGTCTTGAATAAGGTGTGCAGCGGAACGCATTTAATACCGAAAGAAATTCCGGCACACCGTCAATGACCATAATACCGCGCCCGCTTTCGGTGATACGACGGTAAATATCGATCCAATGTCCCGCGGTAGGTTTACCGGCGCCGTAGACCCACTGGACGGCGTTCAGTTTTTCAAGGGACAAGATAGCGTCCAAGTGTGGAAGTTGGCCGACTCCGTCAAGATGATAAATCGTATATCCGAGTTTTTCGGTGTCACGCCGCAGAGTCGGCAGCACAAATTCCGAAAACATTTGTGGACTTATCATGTATGAGAAGTCACATTGAAGTATATATGACGGAACTGACGACAATAGTCCTGACCAATTCGTATAACCGTTCTGAGGCGCGAGAACCGCGGCAAAATCGTTGTATGCCGCATACCATACCTGTTCAAGCTCAGATATGAGCCTAAACACTTCATCCGGCTCGTCGATCAGTGCATAAAGCAGCCGTTCACTGCCGATAAGAGAAGATGCGACGTCGAGTATTCCTCCAAGATCCGGTATACCCAACATGACACAGCCGTTCCAGCGGTCAAGCCCGGCTTTGTAAATTGCTTTGATACGTTCTGCCCACGGATGCGTCGGATTATATTCGGCGTGAATCTCGGAGAGCGGCTTTTCGTCATTGCCATCAGGAGGGGAAAACCAAACCGTTCCTGTGGAATTATCAGCTTTGCCTCCGCAGAAAGCGGCGAGTACTCCGGGCCCAAAGGCGCTGAGATCTACGAAGGGAAATCCGTCGCCAATAAACTCGCAGGTTGAGAGCTGCCGATCAAGCAGCTCTATAACTTCTTCCGGCGAGCGGGAAAAGTCATCGTAATTTTCCATAGTAAGCGGATTTTCAAGAGGTTTGTCAGAGGGGTATGCGTCGTAAAGCGTTATTGAAAGCAGCGGCCGATTCAATTTGCCTTCAAACCAGCTGTCGTGCGCTGCACGAACACGCTCCATCCGTGATTTATCAAAATGAACTCCCATAGCAATCTCCAAACATCTCGTTTTAAAAGATAGTATCACAGAGAAATCAGAACGTCAAGGATTTTCCGCTTTTCAGTGAAGAATGTTTATTTGGAATTGCGCTTACGCTTCCTTGGCATTATTCTATGAAATCATATATTAGATGCAAACAGAACATGTTATTGTAAGATAGTTGATATTTATTAAGTTATGTAAGGTTAGCTTGACATGGAGGCGCTTTTATGATAGAATAATATGTAAGGTAAACCTGACATAAAGGGCGTGATTATTTGAAGAATAGGGTACGGGAAATGCGCGAAAAAGCATTACTGACGCAAAAAGAACTGAGCGAAAAAGTGGGCGTTTCGCGGCAAGCAATCAATGCTATTGAAACGGGGAAATTTGCGCCCTCCATATGGCTTGCGTATGACCTGGCAAAATATTTTGAAATGAGCATTGAAGAGTTGTTTGATTTCGAAGGGAGCGAAAGAAAATGAGGATCATGCGGAAACCTGTAACAAACGCAGTTTTTATAGCGGTAATATCTGTTTTTTATGCGACAGTGTTTATCATTATCTCCGGACATATTGAATTCGAACGTATGCTTAATCATAAACAAACACTAAACAGCGCTTTTTGGAATGAATGGAGCGTGTTTTTGAAAGAGGGGAACATGAAATATATTGGGTTAATATACCTTATACTGGCAGCAGCCGTTGTATTTCTGTCTTTGATGAGAAGAAAAAATTATGATGAATATCAAATCAGTATTTTAGCCAAAAGTTTTATCACCGCCGGAACCGTTATGGTTTTTCTTTTTCCATTGGCGCTTCTCCTGGTTTTAAGCGATCCCAATTACTCCATTGAAACTATAATGTTCCTCGTCGTTGCCCATTGGTCAGCTTTTTTGATTGCAGACCTGTTCCTTGTTATCAGGTGGTGTAAGAGTTGAAACTAATTGAAAAGCCAGCAAAAGTGTGATAAAATCAAAATAACTTGACGAAATTACACATGAGTGCTTGTTTTCACAACTGCCTTTCATACATATCTTCCGGCGTATTGCTGATGAACCCGTATTTCGATGAAATCTCGGACGTAGCCGCTTCTAACTTCGCGTTGTTGCGGGCTTCGTATTTTGTGGTGCTTTTCTTCTAGACAAAGTTATACTTATTGGCATTGGCTTCTATTTTGGTTCCGTTTACGAAGAGATGCTCAAACTTTATCTCGCCAATCTCTTTCAGCTCTTCGACAATCTGAAAGAACAGCTCCTCCGCACACTGAGACAGCCTCTGAGTGCGGAATCTGGCGAATTCATGGTGGTTTGGCGCAGCTGCTCCGTTCAGCAGCCATATGAAATTGATATCCCGTCTACAAGCTGAAGCGATATCTCGTGACGAATAGATGTTTTCCATATTTGCGTAAACATATATCTTAAGCATGGTTGACGGCGCTGTCGCAGGCTTCCGACCGAGTTCGCTATATGCTCTCATTAGCGGGGTCAAGTTCATCTCTTCAATCATCTGGTCTAAGAGCCGAACACTGTCATCTGCGGGAATAATCTTTTCTGCGAAGCGTTCGTCAATAAACAGTTGCACATTCCGGGCTCATATGCAATAATATGTCCCGGTGATGTTGTTTTTCACACATTAGTATTACCACAAAAAAGAAGCCTTGCCGACTGTTTTTTGCAGTTCTTACTGCTACAGTACCAAGGCTTCTTTCTTTTTTTTGGGAGCACTATTTTACGACAGCCCCGCATAGGAATTTTCGTGTCTACTAACTATTGACTACTTCAGTACAAACGGACGAGGCCATTGGCATGATATAAGTTCTGTCACATAGCGCCAGCTTTCGCCGCCATCTGAAGACTTGAATACGAGTCCCATATCCTCCGCTCCACCGAATATATCTGTACAGGCCAAAAGGTCGCCTGGCGGAAGTTTTGTTATCGTCGGACTTCCTATAAACGAACCAGCGTAATCAAGAGCTGTATCCAGCGGGTGTATATAGTTTATAATCGTACTGGGCACAGCTCCAGTCCGTACAAGACGCTGTGTGCTCTCGCCATCCATACCCACG